>NZ_LYRQ01000037.1:0-47649 GCF_001661605.1 Pseudoalteromonas sp. MQS005
AATATTACTAAATTATTACCTAAAACTTTATCTACCATTCTCACAAGAAAGGCGTATAAATTAACTGTTAATATTCAATGATGTCTTTATAATTTAGCCGTCAAATAATAAAAACCGAGCACTGTTAACTACTTTTGCTGTAGTTGTTAACCGATAAAGATAAATTAGTACCCAAAATGATATGTAAAGGTCTATTAAGCCTATGAGAACAACAATAAACGACGTGGCAAAAGATGCCGGGGTATCAATAAAAACGGTATCACGAGTAATAAATAACGAAACCTCGGTGCGTGACAACACCCGTGAGAAAGTCATGGCGTCGGTTAAAAAGTTGAACTTTCAGCCTAACCTTGCTGCAAGAAGTCTCGCAGGAACAAAAGCTTACAGCATTGCTTACATTTACGACAATCCAAATGCCTACTATATTATAGATATGCAAAACGGCATTTTAGATGCGTGTAAAAAGCAAGGGTTTGAACTACTTATCCACCCATGCGATGCCAAAGAAGCACATATTATTGACGAAATAACCAGCATGATAAAACGCACCCGAATTGCCGGTATTTTACTCACACCGCCATTTTCAGAGATGCCACATTTTGTTGAAAAGCTGACACAGCTTGACCTAAAAGTTGTGCGTATTTTATCGGGGCACGACGCCCCCGATACATTAACGCCCTGTATTATGATTGACGATAACCTCGCCTCTAAATCAATTACCGAACACCTTATAAATAATGGCCACACACGCATCGGCTTTTTAGCTGGGGGCAGCGAACATAACTCCACCAAAGAGCGCTTAGAGGGCTACAAAGCGGCTTTAAAACAATACGACATTACTATAGACCCTAGCTTAATTATTGATGGCGAATACTCATTTGAATCCGGGGTTGAGGGTGCTAAAACACTCATTAATCAACAAAACAGGCCAACCGCTATCGTCTCATGTAACGATGAAATAGCCGCCGGTGCGTTATTTGCAGCCAGATTAATGAACATTGATATACCCAGCGAACTTTCTATTACAGGGTTTGAGGATAGCCCATTCTCACGCCAAACATGGCCAAAGCTCACTACAGCGCGTCAGCCAAATAATAAAATTGCTGAAGATGCAGCCAGCTTACTGATAGCGCAAATTCGTAATGGCAATGACCGCGATATTATAAAACTATACACACCAGAACTGGTTGTCAGAGATTCAACAGCCCCTCCTATAGCTTTATAATAAATTAGCTGGCACGCGCTGCAAGTCCCCCTTCAGCGCTTAAAGCATTAAAAGCGGCCTGATTTTTGAACGTATAGCCTGTACCACTGAGTTTATTAACAATAAAACGGCACATGTTGTAAATTTTACACTTAGGGTCTGTTGATCTTTCAAGGCTATATAACTCAGTTAACCCCTCTAATACCAATTCGCTTAATTAACTGAGCTATTTTGAGGGAGGAAAATCGTGTCGATAGCAAGGCAAAAAAATTTCGTTATTGAGTTGTTCTAAATGAGAAATTTTTAACGCTGTGAGCGTCTGATTTGCCCCCTCAAAATGATTAAGTATTATTGCAAATTGGTATAAATATACAGGAGTAAAATATGGCCAAGTCAGCCCAATTATATAGAATGGCAACCGATGAACATATTTGCCCATTTGGTTTAAAATCTAAAGATTTACTTGAATGTCAAGGCTTTGAAGTAGACGATCATTTACTCACCTCAAGAGCCGATACCGATACCTTCAAACAAAAATACGATGTAAAAACAACACCACAAACATTTATAGATGATGAGCGTATCGGTGGTTATGATGAACTCAGAGAATACTTTAATAAATCCCCTGCAGGCCAACAAGGCACAACGTATACGCCGGTCATTACTATTTTCGCGGTTACCTTGTTGCTAAGTTTAGCCTTTTCGTTGAGCGGTGCAGGATTAAGCATGTATACGCTTGAGTTATTTGTTGCGTTAACCATGGCGGTACTGGCCATTCAAAAGCTGCAAGATTTAAACAGTTTTTCAAATTCCTTTATCACTTACGACTTACTTGCCATGAAAGTGATTCCTTACGCTTATGTATATCCATTTTTAGAAGCCCTTGTTGGCGTGGCCATGATTGCAGCACTTCCGGTTTACTTGGTTGCACCTATCTCTTTGTTTATTGGTAGTGTCGGCGCAATATCCGTGATTAAAGCCGTGTATATAGACAAACGCGAACTTAAATGTGCCTGTGTTGGCGGCGATAGCAATGTACCACTTGGCTTTATTTCACTAACCGAAAACCTATTTATGATAGCAGCCGGTATCTGGATGCTAGTTAAATAATAAAAAGGCGCGATAGGTTTAAAACCTACCGCGCCACTATTAAGTCTGTATTTATAAAGTAAAATTAACTCTCACTTATGGGGATATTTAAACCGGCCTCTGCATCGGCTAGCATAGCAAACTCTTCATCTGCACTTTTGGCCACTAAATGTTTAGAACTAAAGCCAAAGTAATACGCAGCTCCCACTATAAATAACACCATAGTGTATAAAAAAGCGCGGGGATCAAAAGCGTACACACCGGTCAGTGCAATCAACGATAAGCATAATGCAATACTTGAAGTCACAGTCCCGCCAGGCGTTTTATAAGGACGAGGTAAATCTGGCTGCTTATAGCGCAGTAAAATATGACTTAACGCCATTAACGCATACGATACGGTTGCACCAACCACCGCCATAGCTAACATTAAATCGCCCTCACCACTTAGTGAAGCTAAAAAACCAAATACAGCAGGTACAATAAGCGCTCGTGCGGGCACCTTACGCGCGGTAGTAATTGATAACGAACGGGGTAAATATCCCGCACGCGACAGCGCAAACACCAATCGACTATAACCATAAATAATAGAGAAAAATGAAGCCACCAGCCCTGCTAACCCTAATATATTAACCACGGTTGC
This sequence comes from Pseudoalteromonas sp. MQS005, assembly GCF_001661605.1. Lineage (NCBI taxonomy): Bacteria > Pseudomonadati > Pseudomonadota > Gammaproteobacteria > Alteromonadales > Pseudoalteromonadaceae > Pseudoalteromonas > Pseudoalteromonas sp. MQS005. The sequence goes on from NZ_LYRQ01000037.1 coordinate 2,934, forward strand.
TAAATCGTTATTGCCCGTCGCATTTAACGCATCCACCAGCGGAACTGCACTTGCGCCCATTGCTGTTGCACCTGCTGCCCCGGGTACTAACACAACCACTAATAACGCGGTAAACAATAAAAACACCATAGCGCCAATAATGCCTTTAGGCACATCTTTCGCCGGATCTTTTGCCTCTTCTGCCGCCAATGGCACCCCTTCAACCGCTAAAAATAACCACATAGCAAAAGGTAATGCTGCCCATACACCATACCAACCCAGAGGTAAAAATTCACTCGCGCCAGCAGCATCGGTTACGGCAACATCAAATAAATTTGTCGCATCAAAATTGGTGATTAGCACCACAGCGGTGGCAACAATGGCAAGTACCGCCAAACCGCTTATTACCATCATTACTTTTAGCGCTTCACCAACCCCAGCTAAATGAATACCCACAAACACCAAGTAAAAGAGCGCATAAACCCAAGGGCCATTAAACCCCGTTAACGCCTCCACCGCAGAGCCAATAAAAATAACAATAGCAGCCGGTGCTAACGCATATTCAATTAATACCGCAAGGCCGGTTAAATAACCCCCCGTTGGCCCCATTGCTTGGCGAGCAAAGCTATACCCTCCTCCCGCAGCGGGAATAGCAGCCGACATTTCAGCCAGCGATAACACTAAGGTGAGATACATAATAGCCATTAATACTGCCGCTATGGCAAAGCCGCCCCAGCCTGCTTCTGCAATACCAAAGTTCCACCCAGCAAAGTCTCCTGAAATCACATACGATACCCCTAACCCCGCCAGTAATAACCAACCCGCAGTGCCACTTTTAAGTTGCCTTTTTGCTAAGTACTCTGAATTATTAGTAGACATAACATCCTCTTTATCGATTTTTTATTTTTAGTTACCGTTATTCCGCATTTAAAAAATGACGGCTCGATTGTTGATGCTCAATCACATCATCCTGTGTACGATCTTTTAAGTTCACTCCTGTTAGTTTTAATTTTTTTGCCTCACGTAATAAATAAACTGCACGCCTTGCAGCCTCACAGTAAGGCAAGCCCGCAGGGCGAATATTTGAAATACAATTGCGACAGGCATCGTTAAGACCTGTTTTAGGTGCCCAAGTTAAATATAAACCAAGGCTATCGGGCGAGCTAAGCCCTGGTCGCTCACCAATTAACACCATGACTACTTGTGCATTTAAAAGCTCTCCAATGTCGTCACCAATCGCCACCCGACCTTGCTCAACCACACTAAAAGGCGCAATGTTTAACTCACTGTTATCACCTAGCTGCGCTAATAATTCATTAATAAAAGGATAAGCATTTTTTTGCACCGCTAGCGACGATAAGCCATCAACCACAACGATGGCTAAATCATATTTTGCAGCCGTGTTTTGCTGCCCAGCGGTGAAATTAAGTAGGGTTTGTCGGCCGTTTTCATCTAACCTGCGCCCTAAATCGGGGCGTTGTAAATACGTCATTCGGTCAACAGCCTGGCTATGTAAGCGCAAAGGAGCAGCCAGCTGTTTCTCAGCACTGAGTTTGCTAAGCTGTTCGATTATTGCATTAATATCGAGCGGAAAGTTCACCGCATCACGCGCTTGTGCATGGGATAATTGAAACGCCAGCATTTCACTGGTCGGTAAGCTTATTCCTGCGCGGCCAAGGCCAATCCGTGCATCAGTAAAACGGCGTAAATCGCGCCATGGGTTATGCACCACGTTGCCATTATTTTTATGTGTATTATCGCTGTTGTTTGTAACAGACGTTGCGTTAGAATTTGATTTCATACTCAGCCCCCTTTAATCGCATTCAGTGGTTTAGCAAAAGCGGCAGGTAACGTATCAGATAAAATAATATCGTGACTGTTGCGCATAATATTCATATCAGTAAGCCACTTTTCAAACTCTGGCGCGGGGCGCGCGCCCAGTACTCGGCGCACATATAATGCATCATGAAATGAGGTGGTTTGGTAATTAAGCATAATGTCATCAGAGCCCGGAATGCCCATCACAAACGAGCACCCTGCGACCCCAAGTAGCGTAAGTAAGTTATCCATATCGTTTTGGTCGGCCTCGGCATGATTGGTGTAACACACGTCGCAGCCCATCGGAATACCCAATAACTTGGCACAAAAATGATCTTCAAGCCCTGCGCGAGTAATTTCTTTACCATCAAACAAATATTCAGGACCAATAAAGCCCACCACGGTATTAACTAGTAGCGGATTAAATTTTCGTGCAACGGCATAAGCACGGGTTTCGCAGGTTTGTTGATCAAGCCCATGATGTGCGTTAGCCGAAAGCGAACTGCCCTGCCCCGTTTCAAAATACATCACATTATCGCCTACAGTTCCGCGCTTTAAACTCAGTGCGGCATCTTGTGCCTCAGCTAAGGTATTTAAATTAAAACCAAAGCTCGAGTTGGTTGCTTCTGTTCCACCAATAGACTGAAACACTAAATCAACCGGCGCTCCCGCTTCAATGCATTCAATCGTGTTAGTAACATGAGTAAGGACGCAGCTTTGGGTAGGAATTTCATATTTTTGAATCACCTCATCCATCAATGTCATCAACTTAATGGCCTGCGCTACGTTATCGGTTGCAGGGTTTATACCTATTACCGCATCACCATTACCGTACAAAAGCCCATCTAAAATACAGGCGGCAATACCGTTAATATCATCCGTAGGGTGGTTAGGTTGCAATCGCGTGGATAAGTGCCCTGGTAAGCCAATGGTATTTCTAAACGCACTGGTTACATGGCATTTTTTAGCAATTAAAATAAGATCCTGATTTCGCATTATTTTGCTTACAGCCGCAGCCATTTCAGGAGTGATCCCTTGCCTAACACTTGCCAACACAGCGGGAGTTGCAAAGTCACTTAATAACCAGTTACGAAAATCGCCTACGGTTAAATGAGCAATCGCCATAAATGCATTGGTGTCGTGATCGTCCATAATTAAGCGGGTTATCTCATCGTCTTCATAGGCAATCAGCGCCTCATTTAAAAACGTTTTAAGCGGAATATCTGCCAGTGTCATTTGCGCCACAGCTCGCTCTTGTGCTGAGCCTGCTATCACTCCTGCAAGACGATCGCCCGATCGCCCAGGGGTAGCCTTTGCCATTACTTCAGCCAAGTTTTTAAAATTGTACACCTGCGTGCCTAACGTATATCGGTACCTTTGCCCCATGATCTACTCCACATAACAACTAGTTCAAACCTTGGTACAGGTTTTGCTGACCTATAAGCTATAAATCAATTTTGTTTAGTTTCAAGAGAGCTTAATTCGTACCAAGACACTATCGAATTTTGGCAAATCATCATTTTTGGCTTTATTTCATATAGTTAACTATAGTTACTGGTGGTAACTTAATCTTAATAAAAATAAAAAAAGCAAAGAGTAACTCCATTATGACGCAGCAAGATTTAGCTAGCGCACCACAAAAGAGCATGGTGCATACCCAAGATATAGATGAGCAAGCGAATAACCTAACGCAGTGGCAGCAAAAATATGATCAGCTCAGTGAAGGGCGATTTTTTGGGCGTATAGAGAGCGTGGATTATTCTAATATTCATGCATTTGAAGAATACACAGAGCGTGCTCTTCACCAACAATGTGCAATAGCGCCGCAATCTATTTGGCTTGGGATCCCAAAGCAGTCTCAGCAGAGCAAAATTAATGGCTTAAATGTGGCAAGTAATCAATTTATGTGTCGAACCAGTGAGAGTAACTTTGAGCTTATTACACCTGAGCAGTTTAATATTTATGGTTTAGTAATAGACACGCAATCGTTAGAACATATGGCTCAGATACAAGGGATACACTTAAAAAATATAACCTCTTCAGGTACTGAGCGACATACAACAAGCAACGCCATGTTAAAAAGTGCCCGGGGTATAATAAACAGTATGGTTAGCAGTAACGCTTTTGGCCTAAATGCCGATTTACAGCAAGACATGCTTAATATGTTGGCATTACATTTACTAAACGAACAGACTCCGTGTCAACGTATCGCTCCCAGTTATAAACACCGAAAAGCGGTGGTTGATAAAGTTAAAGAGTATGTAAATGCAAACCCACAAAGTAGCGTGACCATTACTCAGCTATGTGAGCTCACTTTTGTTAGCAGGCGCACGCTACAATACAGTTTTGAAAGTATTTTAGGGATTAATCCGCTGCGATTTTTACGTTTAACCCGATTAAATAACATCAGAAGAGAACTAAAATTAGCAAAACAAGATAAGCCAATTTCTGTCATCGCAGCCAATTGGGGATTTTGGCATGCAGGGCAATTTACTAAAGATTACACCCAATTATTTGGTGAAAACCCTTCGCAAACACTAAGCAACCATGCTTCTTATTTGGCAAATTCTAAATCGATAATACACGGGTAAATAAGAGATGGGTGTCGGGCTAAGAGCTACGGGAAGAGCATTCCTGTTTTTATATTTTCTCATTAACCCTCACTCACTTCTCATTGTGCAAACATGTTTTAAGTGATTTATTCACAAAGAGGTTATGAGACGCTGCGCTGAAAGAGTAGGTTAAAGGCGCTAGGTTCTAGGGAAGTAACTTGGCGCTAGGTTGTGTTCGCTGCTCGTGACTCGTAGCCCGAAGCCCGAAGCCCGCCTTATTTCAGCAAACACTTAGCCAACTCGCAACAAAAGCCCTATTTGATCGGTGCTATTTAAGCCGCGATTAAATAGGACTCTTGTCCTGCGTGTTTGTTGCTGCGTTTAAACGAGCCTTTGCCTTTTTTGGCTTTAACCACTTGCGGTTTAAATACTTTAGAAGTCACCAGTGCTGCCAATGCGTTGTGTTTTATCACGCCGCGCCCAGTGTCTACTGCGGATTTGTTACCCGCTTTTGTTTTGCTTTTTTTCGCCATTTATTTTTTCCTATTAATAAAATGAGTATAACGAGGGATACATACCCCACAGTGTTATTGATGGCGATTGTATGCTTAATTTTCAAGCATGCAAACATTTTTAATGCTGTTTTAAATATATATTTTAGCCATAAAAAAGCGCCGTTATAAACGGCGCCTTTGCTGGTTTAACTTAACCTAAAAATTAAAAACTAAAGCTTACTTTTGCGTAGTAAGTGCGACCATCAAAGCCATAGGGTACGGCTCGTAACGGATATTTAAATGCCCCATTTGAAATAGCGTTTAATACTTCATCATCGCCTAATTCATCCGGTGTTTCATCAAATACATTGTCTGCACCTACCGATAGAGCAAACATATCGTTAATTTGATAACTTACATTTAAATCCACTAATACGGCTGATTCTACCGTACTGGTTGCTTTAAATGAGCCATCTGTTGCAAGTTCAATATGGTCATTACCAAAGTACTTCACATCGGTTTCGCCAAAGTAATTAAAGCGGATCATTGAGCTATACGCGTCACGCTCATAATCAAACGTTAGCGTTGCACGTTCGCCCGGCTGCCCATCAGTTAAAAAGCTACTTTGAATATCATCAAGTGCTACATTTTCAGGAATACCCGGTGCTGCATTAACACTGTCAATTTTAGTTTCGTTTAAATTACCGGCAAACGTAGCAGAGAAATTACCGTCATATAAATCGGTACGATACGACGCGATAATATCAACACCCTGCGTTGTCGAATTCACAGAGTTTGAAAAGTAGTTAGCTTGTACTGCACCCGTTGCCTGTAGCGCGGCAACTGCATCAGGACTAAATGCCACATCATCAGCCGATAACAAGCTGCCCAGTGTAATACGGTCTTCAATTTCTACACGGTAAAAATCCACCGTTAACGATAAATCACTCGTCACATCATAAACAAAGCCCGCACTGTAGTTCGTTGATGTTTCAAGCTTTAAGTTATCAACGCCTAAAGCAGCTGGAAATGCAGAGCCCGTTGTTGCTGTAAACGACTGGCTTAACGTGCCGTCAGAACCTAAGTTAGTGGTAAACGCAGTGTAACCGCTTTGCTGTAATGATGGCGCTCTAAAACCTGTTGATAACGCACCACGTACCGCAAAGTCATCGTTAAATTCATAACGCGTGGCTACTTTACCAATTATGTCGTCACCCGCATTAGAGAAATCTTCGTAACGAAGTGCACCGCTAACATTCCACGCATCGGTAACCATGGTTTCTGCGTCAATATAAACGGCGTAGCTATCGCGATCACTTTTATTTGATGCTTCAGGGCGAAGGCCGTTGTAGGCTTGAAAACCACATTGTGCAAATTGATTCGGATCGTTCACTGATGGGTATGAAGTATCTGTGTTAGCAGTGCCACACGCGTATGAGGCTTCTTCACCGGGTACAATTTCATAGTTTTCTTTACGGTATTCAGCACCAATTGACACGTACACAGGCTCACTGCGGCCAATATCAACAATCCCGTTCACATCCGCGTTGAATGTTGTTTGGTCAAACCTAAAGCCACCCGAATACCCCTCAGTTGGTCCTGCATTTGCAGCAATATCGGCATCACTTGCACCTGGGTTATTAAATAAATACTCAGCAGCATAAGAGGCATTTAATGTATTGCGTGAGGTAAAGTCGTATTGGTTTTCACCATATACCGCCGATACATCGTAATTCCAATCAGGGTTAATATCACCTCTAAAACCGATTGAAACAGAGATATCCTGTGCTTCATTGTCTATTTGCGGTAAAAATCCATCACTATATACTTGAATCACGTTTTTAGATGCTTCGTTAAAGTTACGATAAAAGCCGTTACCTAGTGCAGTACGCTCAGAATAACCACCAAATGAGTAAAGCTCGCCCTCACTCATTGGCAATGCCATATTGTAAAATACCGAAGTAAATTCACTCTCTGCATTACCTTGTCCCCAACGAACTTCGTCCGATAAGGTGCCAGGTGCGACATTAAGTGAACCACCGGTATCTCGCTCGGCACGATTGGTTTTATCTGCATCGCGATACTCAAGCGATAAATTAATAAAACCACCTTCGTTGCCTAGTTCAAAACCACGATTTAAACCTGCAGAAATTGTTTCCCCATCGCCTTCTGCCGTTTCACCGTATTGCACATAACCTGTGGTTAAATCTGTTGAGTTATTAAGTGATAAATTGATAACCCCCGCAATCGCATCTGAGCCGTACTGCGCCGCCGCACCATCACGTAAAACCTCAACCCCTTTTAAGGCAATAAGCGGGATCGCGTTCATATCAGTCCCCGCAGAGCCACCGCCCACGGTACTAGTTAAACCAAAAATAGATTGATTATGGCGACGCTTACCGTTGACTAAAACCAGCGTTTGATCTGGCTGTAAACCGCGTAATGTTGCTGGGCGAAATAAATCTGAACCGTCAGAAACTTGTGTACGAGAAAAGTTAAACGATGGCGCTGTCGCTTGTAAGCTTTGCCCAAGCTCGGTAAAGCCGCCTTTGTTTAAATCATCCGCGTCAATTAAATCAATAGGTGATGACGACTCTGTTGCTGTTCGGTTAGAAACTCGCGACCCTAACACAGATATTTGTTCGATATTTTTTTCAGCTTTAGCAGGCGCTTCTTGTGCATTAACCATACTTGGCGCACTGAAAGCAAAAGCAACCGCTACAGCCAAGGTGTTTAAACGATATGTTGACATAATGATGACCCTGTTTTGTGTATTCTTATAATGTGTGTGGGGTATATTCCTGTATCCCATTGCCAACATCCTAGCAACATACACAAACAAAAAGAAACAAAAAATTTGATAAAATTAGCATAAGAATGCAAATAACTTTAAAAACAGGAAAATAACACCTATAAAAGCTCAAAATACAACCAAAGTAGCAATTTAATATCACACCGCCCAAAGTTAATGCAATGTTAATATTGAGGTTTTATTCATAATTAGTGAAAACAACGGTTTTGTATATTTTTTACTCTGAAATGAGCAAAAAACACACTCCAAATGAGGTTTTATGCGGTTTTTATAAGACTAAAGTAGATACTAAAGGTAAGAAAGGGGACTCAGCAGAAACTATACATAGGTCGCTATGTAGTATTGTCCGTTTTTAAACAATATTTTATACAGGCCTATTTAAGAGGTATAACTATGCCAATCAAATTCACTAATTAGATGGCAAAGTATAGGGTCTACACCTTTTGAGTCACAGTATGCGCGTAACTGCATGGGGGAGTGTTTATCAAAAAGAATTTGCCTAACAATAAATAACGTATGATTAAGCGGAATTAACTCATTATCATCAGTGGCGGCTAAATCATGGCAACTTATTAATAAGCTACACATTTTCGTGTCGTATCCCCATAACTTTAAAACATAGGCCGAAATAAAGTTAGAACTAGCATATTCTTCACTCACGGCTTTTTCATGCTCAAAAGACGCTTCACTTTCCCCTTGAGACAGCAAAATAATTTTGCCAACAAAACTCAATAATGCCACTGAAAATAATAGTTCTTGATCATGTAAGTTAAAACCTGCCTGCTTAGCAAAACGCTTAACACAACTAGCGTAATTCGCCGCTATATCCAATTGTTTCTCATGGATAGCCGAAGGAATAGATGATTCAAAATTTTTGGCAACTAATAAAGACGTCGTAATTGCCATTAATATGGTAATTCCAAGCCTCGATACAGCTTCATCTATTGACGATGTAGGCCTAACAAAACCAAGATAAGCGGAGTTTGCAAGTTGCAACAATTTAGCAGTTATTATTGGCTCTTGAGAAACAACATGGGCAATGTCGTGTAAATCAAATTCATCGCTTTGTACTAACTCCCTGAGTTCTTTCAAAATAAGAGGATAAACAGGAAAGCTGATCATAGCCCCTAACTGCCTGCGCACATTAAAAGCAAAGGGTAACGACTTTAGCGCCGCCACATTGTTAAAAAGTGCGGTTATGTCTGCCTCATTAAACGGTTTAGCAAGATAAGCATGCACAACATTAGGCTGTCGCATCATGGTACTCAGTGTCATATCGCCAGTAAGTAATGCCCTCACTGGGTAAGGGTTTTGCGACGAGCATTGCTCTAAAACATCCAAACCATTGATTTGCGGCATTAAATAATCACTTAATACTAAATCTAGGTCTTGCTTAGTGTTTAGTAGTTGCCAAAATTCATCAATATCAGAGGTTGTCATTATATCAACCTCTGGAAAGGCTCGATGAATAGTTCTTTGTAATACTTTTAATAAAAAAGCATCGTCATCTAGTATGACTACCGCTATTGAACTCATTGCGCACCTTGATAATTGAAATGGCTTAAATAATTACAAAAGTCATCCTGCTCTAAAGGCTCACTATAGTAATAGCCTTGTATGTAGTCACACCCTAACTTTTTAATTAATTCACATTGATAGGCTGTTTCTACCCCCTCAGCAACAACTTTAAGATTTAGATCATGTGACATACGCGTAATATTACGAATCATACTTTGCATCGCTAAAGACGATTCAATATCAGCAATAAGGGCTCTATCTAGTTTAACACCATCTACTGGCAGCTTCGAAAGATAGCCAAGTGATGAGTAACCTACACCAAAGTCATCAATCAATAACTTAAACCCCAACGTTCTTAACCTTACTAACTGTTGTTCGCAAATAGCAAAATCTTCTATTAAATAGGTTTCTGTTAGCTCAAAAACCAACTGTGATGACTCTAAATTATTGCGACTTAAACACTCGAGCATAAAGTCAATCCAATCGGGATCATCTTTTAATTGTCTAGCAGATAAGTTAATTGCCAATACACGCACGCCTGTATTGTTCTCTGCCCAATATTTTAGCGTTTTACAACTTTGAGAAATAACCCAGCGTCCTATTGATATAATTTGGCCATCACATTCAGCAATCGGAATAAAATGAGCTTGCGGTACCCAGCCATGTTTACTCGGCTCATACCAGCGAATAAGCGTCTCAGCAATCAATATTTGCCCTGTTTTAGTGTCAACTTTTGGCTGAAAACGCAACGATAGTTCATCATTACTTACCGCTGTTAATAATAAACGGCTTAACTCAAAGTTCTTTTTATAATCGGCTACCAGCTGAGGATCAAACCGAGAAAAAATGCGCTGTTGTTCACTTACTTGGTAATTCATCGTCAACTGCATTTGATTAACGAGTTCTTTTCCTTCCAAACTATCCTCAGGAAACAACCCATACACGCCATAAAGCTGCACATGGGCATCGTTATATTTACTAGGGAGTAGTTTTTTCAGATCATTCATCGCCTTATTTAAATCGGTTAAAATTTCACTATCAGATTTAATTTCAGGAACAAATAATACAAACCGATCGGCGCTCTTATGAAGAACTTTCACCGGTTGCTTTGATACGCCTTTTAGCACCTCCAAAACCAATTTTACAAGGTGGCTGCCATCTTCTGCGCCTAACAGATCATTGATTAATTGAAACTGCGCAATACCTATATAAACGAGGGCATAACATTCTTTATTCGCTTCACACAGGGCTAAATGATGATAAAAATCAGACTCATTAGTCACCACTGATGGTGTTCTGGTAAGTTGAAAAATATTACTCATACTATTTGAGTTAATTGATAACTTTAAAAGCTGGCAAAAACCGTCATGTAAACAACGCTCAATCATAACTTCTTCGCTTTTAGCTAGATCAGAAGTGCAAGCATAATTAATAAAAAGTGTACTGCTTTGCTTATCAACAAACGACTGACTTACCGCTTTGTTTTGAGCTGTATCTAAATTGGCGAGGTGTTTGTTTTCGTATAAATGAATATCTGAAATGATTTCAGCAGCCGGTGCATTAAAACGATTAATAATGCCGTTATTGTCTATTTCTATTAATGCCGACATACTGCCCATTAATAACTGATCTCTTACTCTTTTAGCTCGGCGCTGTTCATATTTTACTTTCGCCTCGCTAATGTTTTCAAGTAGCTCACTATCAACCCATGGCTTTTCTAAAAAACGAAATACTAAGCCCTGATTTAATAACTCAACCACAGACTTAAAATCAGCATACCCGCTGAGCACTAAATTTACGCAATCGGGCCAATTAATTTTAACTTGGCGTAATAAATCAGCGCCGTTCATTTCTGGCATTCTAAAGTCAGTAATGATTATCTCAATTTGATTAGCCGCTAATATTTCAAGTGCCTCAAAACCAGTGGATGCCGTCATTACATCATAACCAGAACGAACAAGTACTCGCTTTAAAGACTTCAATACATTGAGTTCATCGTTTACCAATAAAATTCGCAAAGCCACTATTTACACCCCAAGAAGAATTCTATTTTCACCAAATAAAATATTTACACAGTTTATCAATGTATCGTTACTAAATGGCTTACAAATATACCCATCAGCACCGACATTAACTGCATCGATTAGTTGAGTTTCAGGCATCCCTGAAATCACTAATACCTTAATATCTTTAAACTCTTCGCAAGAGCGGATAAAACGAATGACCTCAATACCGCTTAGTCCAGGCATAGATAAGTCAACGGTAATCAATTCTGGTTTTCGCTGGTACATTAACGTACCAGCCTCAAACCCACCTGCGGCTTCTACAACGTCAAAACCGCTTCGTTTTAAAACACGCCTAATTGCAGAGCGAACATTTGCCTCATCATCAATAATTAAGACTTGCGGCTTATGCGACAAACTTTGTGGAACGGGCATTTTATGTCTTACTAAAAAGTCAATAAAGTCAATCACCTGCACCCTGTAATTACCTCGACCAGTCAGCTTATGCCCTTTTAGATCACCGGCATTAATCCAACGGCTTACCGTACGTTGGTGAACATCGCAATAACTAGCAATCTCACTTGGCTTTAATGTTTTTAGCATACTAATAAAATTCAACTTGATTTTAAAATCACATTAACATAAATTTAATAACAAGACGACAAATAAGACATTCAAGACACTTAAGACATAAGCGACATTTATTAACAGCTAACTCAATAACACCCCCTATTCAAGAATAGTCTAGAATAAATCCTAAGCTATTATTAATAGTTAAAAACACCCACAATTGTGGCTATCTTTATTACCAAGGGGCATCTATGTTCGCCATTGATACTTTTCACACTCACGGCAGAAATATAGACGAATTTATTCAACCTATAAGCCAATTTGTGGACAATGCCCCAGACTTGCTGCTTGGGTTTGCAACAACCGATACCATTAAATACCTTTATAATAACCAGCCAGGCTTTTTAAAAAACACTCAAAATTGTTTAATCATCTCTTCGTGCCTTGGCTCAGCAACCGAACAAAACCTATCACTAAATGAGCAAAGTATTAGTTTATTCTCGATTAAAGACTCAAGGGGTCATTATGGGATTGCCAGTTGCAATACAACCAATAATCTAAGAGAAAAAGCCCATCAAACCGTACTTAAAGCCATTGCTAATGCAGGCCAAACTGGACTCGCCCCAAAAATGGTCTGGTGCTTTCAAGTTCCAGGTAATGAGGAGTTGGTATTACAAGGAATTCAAGATGCTATCGGGCAGCGTATACCTGTTTTTGGAGGAAGTTGCGCCGACAACGATATTTCAGCAAAATGGTGTTTTAGCGATACTGAAAATGTATACCAACAAGGCTTTATTATTGCGGTGTTATACCCCTGTGTAGAAACATTCGGCTTTTATAGTTCAGGCTACGATAAAACCGACCAGCAGGGTACCGTTACAGACGTTGATGGTCGTTTATTAAAAACAATTGATAACTTGCCCGCCTTTGATGTTTATAATCAATGGCGTCAAAACTTAGGATTAGAGCAGTTAACAGCAGGAAATATACTTGCTCAATCAACAATGACCCCATTGGCAAGAGCCCTTTCTTTAAATGATGAAATCCCTCGATTACTGTTAAGTCATCCAGCTGTAGCAAAAAATGGCACGCTAGAATTATTTTCAAATTTAAGCGTTGGCGATACTATTTATCTAGCTTCGGGAAGTCCTGAACAATTAATTAAACGAGGCGATATGGTTGTTACCTCATTAACTAAATTGGCAGAACTCCATGCCATAAAAAATATTACCGGCGCCATTATCATTTTTTGCGGAGGCTGTATGCTGTCAATTAAAGACGCCATGCAAGAAGTAAAAGAGTCTATTGAAACACAACTACCCAACACCCCATTTATTATGGGCTTTACTTTTGGGGAGCTCGGCACATTCAGCGATTCAACCAGTAAACATGGTAATTTAATGATTTCATGCGAAATCTTTGGTGGCCCTGAATGAGCAGCAATGAAATACTGTTAGAAAAGCTACACTTATTACAAGTTCATAATTTAGCACTTGAAGAAAACCGTGCCTTTAATAGCCTGATCTTAAATGGCTTAGATGCCATTTTAAAGAACGACAGAACTGAAACCTTACTCACTGAGTTTTTTGATATTTTGCAGCAGGCGATTGCTTTTTCTGCGGCTATTTTAATTAAAATAAACCCCAGCAATGAAACCACGACGTTAATTACAGCATCGCACCCACAAAGTGATGAAATAATTACCCAACTCAAAGCACTAAATGAACCCAATAGAGACATTAAAAATGTATTTAACTTACACCAACTTCCTGATTGGCAAATAACTGATCCTTTTTGGCATTCGCAGCATGCAATGCTCACCACTCCAGTAAGTACCAGTACAGAAAGCTACCAGCTCTATATTTTTTCAGAAACAATTGGCGCATTTAATCAGCACGATATTACTTTAATGCAACGCTTTGTCAGCTTTGCAGGGAATACAATTTCACAATTTGAAAAACGAAATTTACTTGTTAAACAAAAAGAAATGGAAGAAAAGCAAAGTAACATTGAACAAGTGTTAATCAACTCTGAAAAAATGGCTTCGTTAGGGCAAATGGCGGCAGGCGTTGCACACGAAATAAACAACCCTTTAAGCTACATTGTCAGTAATATCCAAAATTTGGCTTACAACCTTGAGCAATTTAGTCATTTAATTAACACACTCAAAGCTGAAAAAGCCATAGCGCAGCAACCATTAGCAGATACGCTGCAACATTATCAATTTGATGAATTACAAACAGACTCAAGCGATATCATTGCTGAAATGACTGAAGGGGCTGATCGTGTTAAGGAGATTGTTCAAGGATTAAGGCAATTTGCTCATCCGGATCAAACCCAAATTGGCGATATTGATATAACCGAGCTCATTGATAATACATTACGTGTTGCTTGGAATGAAATTAAATACAACGCCAACGTTGAAAAACACTACGACACAGAACCCGTTATCATCACAGGACGTTCGACCCAGCTCTCTCAGGTATTTTTAAATTTATTTTTTAACGCCGCTCAAGCCATTTGCGACAAAGTCGGTGTCATCAGTATTACCACTAAAGCCGATAAAAAAAATGCCTATATAACTATTGCCGATAATGGCAGTGGAATTGATGAGGACAAATTAAATAAAATTTTTGACCCTTTTTATACTACAAAACCAATAGGCCAAGGCACAGGGTTAGGGCTAGCTATAAGTAAAGCAATTATAGAGCAACATAGTGGCCAAATTCGAGTTGAAAGCCAGTTAAACCAAGGCACTGCTTTTTATATTACGTTACCTAAAAAGCCCACATTAACTGACGACGTACTGACCATATTACATGCCAACAAACAAATTGAGTAAGCTATGTCACACTCTCGATTTTGCTTAGATTCGATTTTATTTAAATAAGTACTCATCTAAATTACAGAGAATTACAGTAAAAATAGATACAAACTACAACACAGCATTACCTTATTTAATCCTAACAACAATGATTTGCGTATTGTTCAAATAGTATACTTGGAAACGGCTTAAATAAATCAGTTGTTTACAACCAAAGCTTAGACTAAATTTAGCTATAAAACTCACTATCTTATTGGTAAAAAAATGACGGACATTGATGTATTAGAGCAATTAAATGAACAGCCGCCGAGCATTTTATGCCTGGATGATGAGGCCAATGTACTCAAATCTTTAGTACGACTTTTACGCCAGTATAAATTTGATGTGAGTGTTTCAACCAGTGGCCATGATGCACTTGAAAAAATGCAAAAAAAACAGTTTGATGTCGTCATCAGTGACATGCGTATGCCACTAATGAGTGGGGCTGAATTTTTAGCTAAAGCAAGAAAAGTTGCCCCCGATAGCCAGCGTATTTTGTTGACTGGTTTTTCTGATTTAGAGTCAACAATTAGTGCTGTTAATGAAGGAGGCATTCACGCCTACGTGCAAAAGCCTTGGCAAAACGATCACTTAATTAGCGTTATCCAATCAGGCGTCGAAAAGTTTAGACTCAAAAAGCAAAATGAGATTTTACAGCGCCATGTAAATCAGCAAAATGAACAATTAAAAGAGCTGAATACTAACCTAGAGCAACTCGTCGAAAAGCGGACAAAACAAATAAGAAGCGTATTAAAAAAACTTGAAGTCGCTAATGAAAGTGAAAAACGAGAGCACCAATCTACTGTTGAACTGCTTTATAATTTTATCAATGCGAATCCTTATCTCGATGGTAAAAGAGCAGAAAATATAGCCGGTACATGTACTCAAATAGCGCGTTACCTTAACGTATCGCAAAAAAGCATTGAACTTGCGCCTATTGCGGGGTATTTGGCTCAAATTGGTTTACTTGCTATGGATCCTGAGCTTTACAACAAACCCATTAACGAGCTTAATGAAGTTCAAAGAAAAACGTTTTACACTCACCCAAGTATTTCACAATTAATGCTCATGCCTGCGACTCATTTAAGCGATGTTTCTGATGCAATTTATCATCAATTCGAACGCTACAACGGCCAAGGAATACCCAAAGGACTTGCTAAAAACGATATCCCCATTGGGGCTATGGTGCTCAGCGTTGCTCGTGACTATTGGGAGGGTTACGAGCAAAGTGAGCCGCTACTGACAACAAAACAACGCCATCAATTTGCGCTCAATAGTATTAAATCAAACAGTGGCAGCTTATACCACCCGCGTATTGTCGATGCACTTGAAGCCAGCCACGCTAAACTCATTGCCTCTGACAGCTCTATTGGTTCAATAAAGGTGATGAGCGCACAAGAACTCGAAGAAAATATGACATTGGCAAACTCACTGCACAGCCATACAGGTATTATGCTTTTGCCTAAAGGACATATTTTCAATACGAAATCGATTGTTAAGCTACAACAACTCGAAGCCAAAAAGCCGACCCCATTTAGAATTATGGTTAAAATGGCTAAATGATTGATCTAAAATACTCTTTTATTCGTTATACTAAGCCTAAATAGATACCTCTAAATCCATTGCTTGAAGGAGCACAACGTGTCGCGATTTTCTGCCGTTACCGACAATCCCCACGACGGGCGTTTTAACCAAAAAACGGGAATACTTCTGACCAACTTAGGTAGCCCCGATGCCCCAACAGCAAGTGCATTGCGTATTTACTTACGTGAGTTTTTGTCAGACCCTCGTATCGTAGAAATACCGCGTATTGTGTGGATGCTTATTCTGCATGGCATCATTTTGCGTATTCGCCCAAAACGCTCAGCTAAATTGTATAAAAGCATATGGACTGAAAATGGCTCGCCACTGACCCACATTACACGCCAACAAAGCATTAAATTAAATGCCTTATTAAAACAGCACGGCTATACCAACACCGAAGTGGTTATGGCGATGCGCTATGGTAATCCATCAATCGAAGCGGGCCTTGAAGAGCTCAGAGATAAAGGTTTAACCCGCATTATTGTGTTACCACTTTACCCACAATATTCAAGTCCAACCACAGGCTCAACATTTGATGCCGTGGCAAATGTATTAAAAAAATGGCGCTGGGTGCCAGAGCTACACTTTGTAAATGGGTATCACAAAAACCCAACCTACCTAGAGTCGCTTGCTAACAGCATTAGCGAAGATTTAGAAAAACACGGCATGCCACAAAAAATGGTGTTTTCGTATCACGGCATGCCTAAACAGTTTTTAGATAATGGCGACCCCTATCACTGCTTATGCCAACAAACCACCCGTTTAGTGGTAGAAAAGCTAGGCCTAGATAAAGACAAAGTGATCACCACTTTCCAAAGCCGTTTTGGTAAAGCTGAATGGTTAAAACCTTACACAGATGCAACTCTTGAGAGCTTACCTGGCGAAGGAATTAAAGATGTGGCTATTATCAGCCCTGCCTTTAGCGCCGACTGCCTAGAAACACTTGAAGAATTAGAAGGTGAAAACCGAGAGATTTTTGAAGAAGCCGGCGGCGAAAAATACCGTTATATAGCAGCGCTTAACGACCGTGACGATCACATAGACGCCATGTTTGATGTGTTAAAACCAATGCTATAAAAACGGGAAGAGCAGCGGTTAGGTTTTAGCTGTCAGCGATCAGCAAGAGATCAGCTAAGTGCGGTGATCTACTATAGGTGTGAGTTTACCTCGCGCGCACAGTACCAAACCCGTTGCTCGACACCCGCTCCCGCACCTAACACCTAAAATCTGCTCTTAGCTCTTACGTGTCACCATTAACGTGAGTGCCCCTGCTATTATCCCCCAGCACGCAGAGCCGACTGACCATAACGTTAAATCAGAAGCCGTAACTAAAAAGGTAATAATGGCCGCCTCTGTATATTCGGGGCTATGCAAAGACTGCTGCAAACTATTAGCGATGGTGCCAAACAAAGCAATACCCGCTAACGCCAATACCAGTGCTTGCGGCAGGCTTGCTACAATCGCCACTAGCATTGCAGCACACAGCGCCATAATAATGTAAAACACCCCACCAGCAATGCTCGCCCAATAGCGCTTATCAGGGTTTTTATCGGCCTCTTCGCTCATACAAATAGCAGCCGTAATGGCCGCTAAATTAATTGAATAAGTGCCAAATGGCGCGGTTACTAAATTTATTAACCCGGTCACAGTTAATGACGATGATATTGGCGCTTTATAGTTATGCGCTTTTAAAATAGCGAAACCGGGTAAGTTTTGTGAAGTCATAGTGACTATATACAAAGGAATACTAATACTTATAAATGCCTGCAAACTAAAGCTTGGTGCAATATAAGCAAAGCTGCTTGCCTGCCAATGCACGGTGCTAGTATCTATATTTCCCATATACCAGGCTAAAAATATACCCGCTAACAATACACTTAGCATTGCAAAACGAGCAAAAAAGCGCTTGCCAATAAAGTACATCACCACCATTAAACCAATCACTAATGGCAAGTCGTTCATAAAGTTAAACACATCAATGCCAAATGTCACTAATACCCCCGCTAACATAGCACAGGCCAGTTCACTGGGAATACGGTTCATGATTTTTTCAAACCAACCAGTAATGCCAGACACCAGCACCAATAAGGCTGATAGCATAAATGCGCCTATCGCTTCATGTAAGCTGTAGCCCTGGGCACTTGAGATCAGTAATGCTGCACCGGTGGTCGACCATGCAATTAAAATGGGCACCTTATAATAAAACGACAACATAATAGACGTACCGCCCATTACTAGCCCCAGCATTAATATCCAGCTTGCCACAAGTTCAGGTGTACCACCTAAGGTGATCACCACTTGATAAATCAATGCAATAGAACTTGAAAAACCAATAATGACCGCAACAAGTCCTGCCATAATTCGACTAAGTAACTGATCAGTCCCTGCCATAATTCCCTCTTTTAATAGGTGTTTAACGATACAACATACTTTGCCTATTTATACTTTGCAATTAGCCCTTTGAATAATAAAAAATGATCACGTTACTAAAAAATTTTATTGGTCAGTATTACTTGTTAAAATCGGTGTGATTTAAAAAACACACATGTACCCAAAAATATGCCACAGGGTGCGCCATTACTACAAAAAAGCCATCCTATTAAACCAAAAAAGTATACCTAAAAAAGGTAAAGCAAATACTTACAATAAGTTATAAAAAAAGCAACTACCACTTTATGATTACAATTTAAATTTGATCTAATTCTTTTTTTAAGATAAAACTTAACAATTAATTCACCAATTACCCTATAAGAGAAACAGATGAAACGTTACATTGTTTTAATTATCGCTATTCCTTTATCTGTATTTGCCATATATACGCTGCTTAATAATCAGAAAAAACCCGATGAGGTAGAAGCGCCCATTGCTATTGATATCGTCCCTGTTGATTCTGAGTTTGTAAAAAAAACACGTAACCCATCGCCCATTGATATGAGTAAAGACCCTATTGCAGCAAAGCCCGCTAACATTGAATCAACGGTACCTTCAAACTCATTTGACGCAATTAATAAACCTTCAACAAAGGCCAAAGAAATACTTAAAGCGGCAAAAGTACTGCCAACCGATTTACAAAATGAAGCCTACATAGAATTTGATCTAGCGGCGCTAAAAACTCTAAAAACAGGTGATAACTTTGATCTTGCAATACCGCAAACCGCAGAAACCTACAGCGCTGAAATAACCAATGTTACCCATGCCAGTAACGGCGATAAAAGCATTATTGGTCAGGTTATTGGGGCCAATGGCGCAATGCACACTACCATATTAACCGTTGGCAATGATGCGGTTTACGGTCAATTTACAGCCCCAAGTGGTAATTATGTTTTTGAAAGTAAAGGTCAATATGGCTGGATTGCAGCTAAGCGTGACCTATATAAAACACATATAGAGCATCAGGTTGGTGAACCTGCACCAAAAAATGCGGATGACATAGACCCATTTGCACCCCGTACTGAAAACACGCCCTCTTTTTAAACAAACCTGTCAACGCAGGCAACAAGACCTAGCAGTAAACACTGCAATCGTAAAAAGTAAGGAAATACAAAAATGAAAAAAGTAATTTCAACAGCCGCTATTGCAACAGCGCTATGTGCGGCCAGCACATTGTCAGCAGAAACCATTGATATCGGTATTTTATATACCGATCAATCTGCAGCAGCTACCAGTAATATCAATACCAAAATTAATCAGCTTATTGCTTTTAGTAACCAGGTATACAGCCAAAATGGCGTTGACATTACGCTACGTTTAGTTGGGACTCAAAATTTAGGTGACTATGCAGTAACCCCTTCTGAAGATTGGTTAAATGCAGTCACAAATAGTAGTTACGTAGATGGTTTACGCAATGATTGGAAAGCCGACATGGTTGCCGTACTCGGTACAGGCCAAAGTGCAGGTAACGGTTTAATTTCATGTGGCTTAGCATGGGTTGGCCAAGGCACAAATGGTAATTTATACAGCTCAATGAGCAGCCGCATGTACTCAATCACCGCAATCGATTGTGGAGCCACAACCTTTGTTCATGAGCTTGGTCATAACCAAGGTTTAGCGCATTCACGTAAGCAAGGCGATACAGCCGGTGGTGTATACGTTGATGGTATGGGGCACGGTGTACAAAATGAATTTGCCAGTATTATGGCCTACCCATTTGTATTTGGCAGTGCAACGCAGTACGACTATTTCTCAAACCCTAACTGGAGCGTAAACGGTATCCCATTTGGGGTGACCAATCAATCGTACGCCATTCGTACCGTTACCGACACAAAAACCAGTATCGCTAACTTTAAATAGGCTCAATGCTGAATAATAAATGTATTCTCAAAATTCAGCTTAAATAACAATATCAGCATGGGTAAATTACCCATGCTAACCAATTAAGTTTCCCTTGCGGAGCGCCTCGGCGCTCTTTTTTAATGATTAATCATTTTCTGTTGTATGGCAGGGAGTAAGGTTTTACCATCGCTATCCACTTTACTCATTAGCTTTAAACCCATCACCTTAGCAAGCACAGGGTAAATATCTAAATTATTCACTCGCTCAATGCTCACCCCTTTTTTAAACGCCGGCCCGGTAGCAATAAATGTCGCTGCCATATCATCGGTATAGGCATAGCCATGCGTTCCTAAGTAAGGCACTTTCGCACTACTGCTAAATACCGCAGGCGCTGTCGTTTGTACCACAATATCGCCCACACGAGTGCCTTTATTATAGTGATATCCTGCAAGTTGCTCCTCTGTTAGTACCGTGTAGCGTCCTTTTGCTGCATGTTGTAAACGGGCTTTATAAGCCTCAACATCTGCATTTTTAGCATCGCTTTTAGTATAAATAAGTAATCGAGGACCGGTATTAACAACCATAAAGTTATCATCTTTAGGTAAGCTGCTCACAACAATGCTCTGCTCAGGCTCAACTTGTGCCATACCATGATCAGACACAATCACCAGATTTACCTCTTGCTCTAACTTTCTCAAGCGGGTTTTTAATTGCCCCATCAGCGCATCTAGCTGTTTAACGGCATCACGCGTTTGCACCGCATCAGGGCCATATTCATGCCCCATGCTATCCACTAACGAAAAATAACTTGCCACAAAACGCGGGCGCTGTGCTTTAGGCAAACTTAACCATTGAATGATTTGATCAATTCGGTCTTGGTAGTCACCTTGTTTAGAGTAGTGAAAATAATAGTCAGGCGTCATACCATTAAAGCGCGCATCCGACTCAGGCCAAAAGTATACCGCCGATTTAAGCCCATGCATTTTAACTAAATTCCACAGTGGTGTGCCGCGTACCCAGGTACTGTCTTTTTGTCCTTTCCCCATGCTGTAGCATTCATTATTGCGCGCTTTGTCACAAAACTTATTATCTACAATGCCATGGTTAACTGGCAGTAAACCGGTGATCACCGAAATATGATTTGGAAACGTTTTAGTAGGATAAACAGGCTGCATTTTTTGCGCTCTTACGCCTTGCTCACCCATTGCTTTTAAATTAGGCGCACCGTGCTTTTCAATGTAATCCCAACGCAAGCCATCAATTGAGATCATAACAACCGTTTGCTCTTTAGCGGCAAACGCACTATTCACACCCAATAAAAGGCAAAAACACATTACCTTAGTGATCCACAACTTCATTTTAAATACCTAGATGTATGTTAATTTTATAAAAAATAATACTAAAGCAAGTTGTTACTTTATGATACATGCTGATAAATTAAAGCAAACTATTAAAAATAAATAATCGTGCGTTTAATAAGTGCTTAATTCACATAAAAAGGATTACCATGATCAACTTCAGTAGCAAAGTAACCCCTGCACGTATGCAGCGCACCACTGCCAATTTACAAATGGCGCTTGAGAGCGATCGTGGCCGAATTATTAATAGTGCAGCCATTCGTCGGCTGCAACAAAAAACCCAAGAATTTCCGCTGGAGCGCAACGCGGCAGTGCGTTCGCGCCTAACTCACTCATTAGAAGTTCAGCAAGTTGGCCGCTTTATTGTGCAGCGCATTTTTGCCAATTTAAATTACCAGCAACAAAAAGAATATGGTTTGTCGGGTTTAGAGCGCCCACTAGAAACCCTAGTAGAAATGGCCTGCCTGATGCACGACATTGGTAACCCACCATTTGGTCACTTTGGCGAAGCGGCTATTAATAATTGGTTTAATGCTAATTTAGCCAGCATTACGCCTGAGCGTTGCCAAACAACAAACAGCAGCATTGGCGTTATTTTTAAACATTTAGCCCAAGATATTTGCAGCTTTGAAGGCAACGCCCAAGGAATACGTATTATTCACTCTTTGCTGAGCCTAAATTTAACCTATAGCCAAACTGCCGCTATTTTAAAGTACACCCGCCCTGCAAGTTTAGCGAAGCAAGATATCCCTCAAAATAAAAACTACATTATGAAAAAAGTGGGGTATTACTACAGTGAAAAAAGCTTTGTAGAGGCACTGCAAACTGAGCTGAAAATGGAGCCCTATTGCCGTCACCCTGCCAGTTATATTATGGAAGCCGCTGACGATATTTCTTATTGCCTTGCCGACATAGAAGACGCCGTAGAAAAAGACATTATCACCACACAGTTATTATGCGAGCAACTAAAAAAGCAGTATCAAAAAGCGCTAATTAACTTAGCCCTTAACGACACCCAACACCAAAGCTTTGTGGACGACGCCATAAACTACGCCATAGAACGGGCACAAGCACAGCCCTTTAATTTTAATAGTGAGTTTTTTATTTATTTACGCGTGTCATTACTGCACCCGCTAGTAAACCATGCCGCAAAACGCTTTATTGAAAACATAGAGCCAATTTATCATGGCGACTTTAACCATGCATTATTAGAAGATCGCAGCTACCTGCATGCAGCAACCCAAGCGCTCAAACAAGTCGCGCTTGAGCATGTATTTTCGCACAAAGAAGTCGAAAAGCTCGAACTGCAAGGCTACCGTATTATTAATGGCCTACTCGATTGTTATAAACCTTTGCTGCTTTTGAGTAGCGATGACTTTAAACGTGCATTGCATGGCGACAACCGCTTATTAATAGAATCGAGACTCGTTAAAAAGCTCTCTAAAAAGCATTTAAGTAGCTATCAGCATGCCATAAATGCGATGCAAGAAGAGCCCGATCATTTTGCAGCCTATGAATTTTATTATCGCTGTCGGTTAATTCAAGACTACATTAGCGGTATGACCGATCAATTTGCTTACGACGAGTACCGAAGCTTAATGGTAATTGACTAGGGTCTGTTGACCTTTCAAGGTTAAATTTGCAGCAGTCTGTTTGGTATTTAGGCAAGGCAGAGCCTATGTGGTGTGGTTGTTCCCCATAAATAGGCGATAACGCAGCATCAATGCCAAACAGGCGCTGCCCTTCGGGTTCTGCCTAGGAGCGATTTACTCTTTGTTGCTCGGTTTTTACTTAGTCCACTAGGTTACAAACCTCGCGCCGCGATTAAACCGCCCCTAGTTTGAACAAATTGTAATCCGCAAAGGTCAACAGACCCTAATTAACGCTAGGCGCTTCTAGATAATTTTTCACTTTACGCTTAAGATTAGGGCATTGATGCTTAACCACTTTTGAGTTTTATGAAACCGTTACTGAGTTGCTTACTTTTTTGTTTTGCTTTGTTTTATAGTGCCAACAGTGCCGCTTATAACGAAGCTATGTGTATTCTTATAAAACAAGAAATGCAGCAACACAGCAATAATAAAGCCAGCCGTAAATACCGTAATGCTGCGCGAGACTTTGAAAAAAACTGCAGTGATCCGCAAGCGGCACGCACTTTGCCAGTACCAAAGCCTAAACCGCAGCCGGTTATTGAACAATTGACCCCGGAGGTTGTAAAACCACAACAAACAGAACCCACTTTACAGCCAACGTTTCCAGACGCTGCAACTGAGCAAAGTGCAACTCCACCCCAAAATAATGTAATCGAACAAAGCGCCACTCAAACTATAGAGCAAGCTAAAAAAAATGCCCCAGTAGCATCAACCACAACAGCACCTGATGAGTCACAAGTCAATGTAACAGCAGCGGCTGAACAAAGCGGCGCTTCTGAAAAAAATGCACAGCCCAGCAAAATACCGGCCAGTGAATTATCAAACACTGAGGAAAATACGCAACCAGAGGTAAAAAAAGCCACCGTTGAGCCTGCACAAACCGCCGTACCTATCACTATAAAAGCCAGCGAGCAAACAGCCGTTATTGCCTCTTCAATGCCCAAAGGGGCTAATATAATCTCGCTAGTATTACCAAGTGTGGCACTATTGTTAATTGTGGTAATTACGGTTGTGGTATTAATGCGCCTGCGCAATATTAAGCAAAATAAACAAGCGGCTGATACTGGCATACCATTGCAAATGCCCCTAAGTCACGACAATGATCAAACTCACAGTGTTGTTACTGAGCCAATGGTGACTGGCTCTGATCTGCAAAACCCAGCCGTCGAAAGCAAGGGTAAAGAGCCTGATTCTAGTCGAGTTAATGCAGTGAAAATAAAGCCGGAGCCTAACACGGCAGAGTTTGAAGCAGCTGCTAAAGCAACCTTAGAGCGGATAAAAAATGCAACAGAGTTTGCCGAGCCACAAGTAAGAGATTTTGACCCCGAAGCCAAACAAACCAAAATTCAGCGTAATCCTATAAATCAGCCAATCAAAAAGGTACAACAAGAAGCGCCTATAAAGCCTTCACACAGCGCACCTGAACCCATTGTACCCCATCAGCCACAAGCTGATTTCCATCCTGCAAAAACGCAGCGTTCATCATTAAGCTCAACCACTGAACACGACTTTAAAGAGCCAGAAGTACGCACTTTCGATCCCGACGCGCCACTACCAACTAAAAAAACAAAAGTAATGCCTGAGCAAGTAAAGGTTGCCCCTGAAGAGCCAAGTAAGCCCGATAACTCACCACAAAGCAGCAATCCATTTGCTAATTTATCGCTTGATGAAAGCTGGGATCCAAATTCACCACAAAAACCAAAAATAGAAGAAAAAAAACGCGCGCCTAAATCACAAGCACTCATCGATGCAGAAGAACGCGCAAAAAACATGCAAACAAAAGAATAACGCGGTAACATAAAAATACTTAAAATAAGTCAGTAAAGCGACGGTATAGCCCTTAAGCCTACATTCAGTTAACGCCTTTAAAATAGCCTGTTTTTTAAGCAACGCTCAAAGCCGCTTTATATCCAAAAAGGGTATATTTAATAGAAGGAGAGACTTATACACATGCATGTTATGTTATCAGCTAAATTAAGATACCGTATTTATATCGCATCTTTTTTGCTGATGGCTTTTACCAGTCATTACACGCACGCAATTGAAGCAATACAACCCTCAAGCAAAGCGCCTAATCACCATGCTACTTTAAATATAAGTACAGGCGAATGGCCGCCTTTTTTAAGCGAATCGCTGCCTCACAAAGGCGTGGTTGCGCATTTAATTACCGATATATTTGCACAAGCTAACATTAAAGTTAACTTTACCTTTTTACCGTGGCCGCGTGCCTACCACGACACCATTAATGATAAATACGCAGCCACTGCCGTATGGATGTTTGAACAACAACGTACTCATGACTATTTGTATAGCGAGCCGGTACTAAACGAACGTTTTGTATTTTTTTATCATAAACAACGCCCGTTTAACTGGCAAAAACTCAGTGATTTAAAAGGCTTATTACTCGGTGGTGGGCTTGCCTACAGTTACGGCAAAGACTTTGATAAAGCAGCCGATGAAGGCTTGTTCGATATGTCGCGTGTAAGTACCACAGAGCAAAACTTTAAACGCTTAGCTATGGGCAGAATCGACGCCTTTGCCGAAGAACAAAGCGTAGGCTATTTCACATTAGCGAGTAAATTACCTGACCTATTCAGCGCTATTAATCACCACCCCAAAGCATTGTTGGTAAACCAAAGCTTTATGATGTTCCCTAAAAATAACCCACGCAGTGAACAGCGGCTTGAAATATTTAATCAGCAATTACTTAAATTTAAACAAAACGGCCGTTATCAAGCCTACTTTGATGCGTTAGATAATGGCGCTTATCAACCCACAAATAGCGCCCTGGCCGACTAACCTGTAGGCAGGGCTTTATGCCGCGCGTTTTATGTTTGGAACGCGGGGCTCGGGCAACGAGCTAGGTTTTAGGTTCTAGTGTTTGTACAAGTTCGCTACTCGTCGCTCGAAGCCCGTTGTCTTCTCTGTGTTCAAATAATTTTTAAGTGATTTATTCACAAAGAGGTTATGAGGCGCTGCGCTTTTAGAGGAAATAATAAAGCCAAATATTATTCTGTAGCAGCGATTTTATATCGCGTATTTATAGGCTTTTGCATTTTACCTGCGCCTCGTCGCTCGAAGCCCGCTGCCTTCTCATTCCCGCTTTGTGGTTCATAAAAGCGTTAATTAACAAATGAATATTTAATCAGTCATTAACAACCTAATGACTGCTTTATTAGCCTTTAAATTATAGAAGGTATTACGCTTTCTAAGCGTTTTATGTCAATATCACTGATATTAGCAAAACGTTTAAAGTGCGCTGGCCATTGGCGAGTATAGCTCTCAACCTCGGCAATTATTTTTGTTGCTTGAGCCTTGTTGAGGCCGAAGCGTTTGGCTTGCGACAGTAAATTATCGATACTAGCATATCGGCCATCATCACCAAGCCCTATGCCATGCTGCTTTGAGTTATTAATAGGGGTGATATCATAAGCGGGGCTCATACGCCACGTTTGCCCAGCAAAGTGATACAAAAATGCATGATTTCGGCTGTGATCATCGGTATTACCAATAAATACGTTAAATACCATTCGCTTGTAGAGCTCTGTAGCATCAGCAGCAAACTCACCTGTGTGGTGGCGAATAAATTCAGCCAGTTCACCGTAGCTATAGTATGTTGCTAAGTCGCTTATCGCGACTTTTGGTTTTTGTAATAAGCTATTGGCGCTTAAAAAGTGATGAGTTGGTAAGTCATCGCTTACATCAAAACGTTCAACTAACAGAACATCGCCATTTTCTGTTTCATGAATACGGGTATTTGCAGTGCGAATCCCCAATTCATTAGCCATACACATAGCGCCATGCTCAGCCCTAGCTAAATTAAACAAATCGTCTTGACGATTAAACTTTGCCAAATAAAGTTTTTGGTCAATTTTCACAGAGGTTTTAGGTCTTGCCCCCCCCATACTTTGGCCAAATTCAAAGGCTTTTTTTGCTTCTTGTGAAATCGCTTTATTGGCGAGCAAATCGTCCTTTGCTTGATCTAACAAAGCTAAATCGGCTAATGTATTTTTATTCGCTTTATGTTTTGATGCGCTGCGCGACAAACTAAATACCAAGGCGCCAACACCATACCCAGACCCTGCGAGTAAAAATTCTAGCTCATTTTTTGGTTTGGTATTATGTAGCGACAGTATAAGCTTACGCCCCCACGAATCAGCTCCTGCATCACTTAACACCCCAAACACACCTTTATTGGCAGAATAACTAACTATGCCAGGCCGTAATGGTAAATGCAGCGGATCGAGCGCAAACGCATCAGAGCGCGCAAGGTAACTTTTACCATAATTAAACTCACCTCGGCCTGTTTGTGTATTTAACTTAAAAAAACCACAAATTATGGGGCTGTCTTCTAAACCGTCAATAAATACATAAGCTTCAGAAGTCATCGTTAATCACCTGAGTTTTATTGCTTTTACGCTGTCTTGCATTATAACCGCCCACATCTGCGGCAAGCTCGTTAATTTCATCCAGCAATGAGCCTTGCAATTGAAGAACAACAAGGGCTTCAAACAATATATCGCTTTTTACTACCTCCCCTTGTTCAAGCTTTTGTACCGTGGAGCGAGATACACCAATCATTTTAGCGAACGTGCTCTGGGTATAAAGTAAAGTACGATGCTGGCGAATTAAATCACCCAATCGACGCGCCAGTTTTAATGCTTGTTCAGATCTCATGAATGACTACCTAATCGGTCATTAATATACTAATGATTAGTTTAGCGGTATTTAATATGATTGCAATATTATTTAAATAGATACGAAATGAGTTTCGAGCTTCGAGGTTCGAGCTTAAAGCAGCGAGCTTAAAGCGCCTAGTCCCTTTTGCGTTACCTCTTCAGCGCAGCGCCTCATAACCTCTTTGCGAATAAATCACTTAAAACTATATTTGCACAAAGAGAAGACAACGGGTTTCGAGCAGCGAGCGACGGGCAGCGAACACAACCTAGCGATTTTTATCAACGTAGGCGTTAAGCTTGCTGACGTGAAAAGCGCAGCTTTTAAATTGCTTTACTTTCATGCAGTGAACGCTGAACTACTTGATAACAAATAGCACGTTGCTGCTCTTGGTTTAAATTTACTTGTCGCATCGAAAGAATCGTTTTCACTATTTGTTTATGCGAAACAATTGGAAAGAGTGGGCGCTGTTTTAATTCGACAAACCAACCAGGAAAGCACAAAACAGGGAAAACCTGCGTGTTAAAACCCGTTGCCTCTTGTAGCCATTTGTTCACCCAATTAGCCTGCTTTTGGGCTTGTTCTAGCGGCTTACTTTCAAACCAAGAGGGAAATGCTAGATGATTATTCTCAAATTTAACTTTGTAATTTGTATCGTCTTTTATTCGCTTGTGCCTGCCCTTGGTCTCAATAGCAAAAATACCATTTGGCCCCACGACTAAGTGATCAATGTTAAAACCATCAGCTTGTATATCATGAAATACTTGGTATCCATGTGACTGTAACTCTATAAGTTCAGAGGCAACAGCAAGTTCGGCATCACGCCCAAGCTTTAGCTTTATTAAGTGATTTGATTTAACCCAAAGCTTTCTTGCTACATAAGCTAAACCTAGCAAGATCATAATAATTAAAAAGTAATTAAACTTGCCGCTAGCAAACATTTCAGCAATCCCTTTAATTGCAAAAGGCATTATAACAATTAAAGCAGACAAGAAAATTAAACCTATAACATCAACAATATTATCATTGACTTGTTCACTTAGAGTTTGAGCTGCGACTCGCTTTAATTTATGACGTTCGATAGGAAGTTTAGCACTGCGTTGATGTGACCAAATGCGAAAAAATAAAACGCCAAGTAATGAGTAAACACTACCAACAATAACTAAAAGACTTAAACCTTGGTTTAATAAATCATCCATGACGAGTTCCTATAATAACAACTTGTACTTTATACATTAAAAACAGTTACATGTCTCATTATTCAAACTCACACTACAAAGATCACCGAAACACCTGTAGGCGCCCAGCTTGCTCACGCGAAAAGCGAAGCTTTTAGAGTAATTTATACATGTCGCGTTGGCGACGGCAACCAAGGGGCAGATACCGCCGACCGCCCCTTGGAACCCCACGGCGCCCCGAGGATCACACTATTTTCTCAATTTAAATTAATGATATGAACGTAAATGCTGTGTATTCGCCGTCCATGGCGAAGTCACAGCTTAACGCGCATCCATGCGCTGTTATTACTCATCATTAGTTTAATTTCGGGTGTGATCACGGGGAAATTGTCTTGGCAGCGGCCTTTAATTCAATCTTGAGTTAATGCTTGTTTACATTGCATTTTTTAGTAAACTGAATGCTCGCAACAGGGAGCGATTTAATGCAACAGATTGGTATTTACGAGCAGTTAATTACGCAAGTAATTGAGCAAAATTTAAATCGTGACCAATTTTATGTGGGCGAACGCCAGCTAGAATCGGCTGAGGCGGCTACGTGGCTTTCGCGCTTTTTAGGCAAGCTTGTTGAACATGCAATCGATGCAATCCCTAATTCAAGCGAGCGTTTGCACGAGCAAATAAACCTCGCAAACAGCCTTGTGCTGTGGCTTAAAGATCATATCCGCGATGACGAGCTGATCAACGAAAACCTTATCGACAGCCAAGGCCGTATTCTTACTGCACTGTTTAATACTCAAAACCCTATTGCTGCAAATCTTAAAGATTACTCCAAAGATGTTTTCCCGCAAACAGGACTTACCCAAAGCGAATTGTTTAGCGGCGCAAATGCGGGGATCTCCCTCGAAACCGAGCTAAAGCGCGAGATTAAATCATCCGACACTATTTACTGGCTTGTTTCATTTATAAAATGGACGGGGCTGCGCATATTTAAAAATGAGCTTGAAGCCTTTACCAAAAGCGGCAATAAGCTCAAAGTTATTACCACCTCGTACATGGGCGCAACGGATGCTAAAGCGGTGGAGTTTTTAGCAAACCTACCAAACACTGAGGTAAAACTTAGTTACAACAACCAGCAAGAGCGCTTACACGCAAAGTCATACTTGTTTATGCGTAATACGGGTTTTCATACCG
The DNA here is from genome assembly GCF_001661605.1 of Pseudoalteromonas sp. MQS005. Classification (NCBI taxonomy): domain Bacteria; kingdom Pseudomonadati; phylum Pseudomonadota; class Gammaproteobacteria; order Alteromonadales; family Pseudoalteromonadaceae; genus Pseudoalteromonas; species Pseudoalteromonas sp. MQS005. The sequence continues at coordinate 33,455 of NZ_LYRQ01000037.1, forward strand.
GTTATATTGGCTCGTCTAATTTATCGCATTCGGCGCTTACTAGCGGCCTTGAGTGGAACTTAAAAATTACCGCGCAAGAAATTCCGCACATCATAGCTAAAACTAAAAGCACTTTTGAGACCTACTGGCAATCGCCAGATTTCGAGTTGTTTACTGGCAAGGTTGAATGTAAAGAAAAGCTCATAAATTCACTTAACGAGCAACGTTGTGTTGGCCAAGCAAGCAGCCAGTTTTATTTTGATATAACACCAAAAACCCATCAACTCGCTATTTTAGAAAAACTAAGCGCTGAGCGTAACGTGCATAATCGCTTTAAAAACTTAGTGGTTGCCGCAACGGGCACGGGTAAAACCATTATATCGGCGTTCGACTTTAAAACCGTTTACGATAAAAACCCTAACGCACACTTTTTGTTTGTAGCCCACCGCGAAGAAATACTTAAACAAGCACAAAGCGCTTACCGTGGTGTACTTAAAAATAACGACTTTGGTGAGCTGTGGGTGGGTAACTACAAACCACAGCGTTACAACCAATTATTTGCGTCAATCCAAACGCTGAACAGCCAAATTGAATCACTCAAATTAACGCATGATTACTACGACTACATAGTTATTGACGAAGTACATCACGTAAGCGCCGCCAGTTATCGCGCTATTTTAAATCACTTTACCCCCACAATATTACTTGGCTTAACCGCCACGCCAGAGCGCCAAGACGGTGCCAATATACTCGATGATTTTTGCGGCGTAATAGCCGCTGAAATTCGCTTACCAGAGGCAATAAACCAGCGCCATTTATGCCCCTTTCAATATTTTGGACTAGATGACGACACCGACCTAAGCCAAATAACATGGCGCGGCGGCCGTTACGATATAAGCGAGCTAAGTAACCTTTATACAGGGGAGAACAGCCGCGCTAACAAAATTATATCCAGTCTTGCTGATATAGTGACTAATGTTCACAACATTAAAGCGTTGGCATTTTGTGTGAGCCAAAAACACGCAGAGTTTATGGCATCTAAGTTTAACTTAGCAGGCATAAACGCCGATGTGCTTACTAGCAAAAATACTAATGAACGTACGGCCAAGCAGCAAGCACTGCGCCAAGGTGAAATACAAATACTTTGCGTGGTCGATATTTTTAACGAAGGGGTCGATATTCCAGAGGTCGATACTCTTTTATTTTTACGCCCAACTGAAAGCCTGACGCTGTTTTTACAGCAACTCGGCCGTGGCTTGCGCTTGCCAGATAATAGCCAAAAGCAATGCTGTACGGTACTCGACTTTGTAGGAAATGCCCGTCCAGAATACGACTTTGCCAGTAAATTCCGCGCATTAATTGGTAAAAGTAATCAGCCAATAAAAACTGAGATTGAAAACAACTTCCCGCACTTACCACTGGGTTGTCGCATAGAGCTACAAAAGCGCACACAACGAACAATATTAAAAAATATTCAGCAAGCCATAAACACTAAACGCCGTTTACAGCAGCTGATAAATAGCTATCCACAACATACTAATGATGCGCTAACGCTAAGTAGCTTTTTACGCATAAACCCGCAAGTTACGCTTGAAGATATATACAAACCAAAAGATAAAAAACTCGGCGGCTGGCACTGGCTAAAAGGCGATGAAATACCAACACAGCAAGCCGATATTTACGCCGCGTATTACCGCGCAATCAACACCCAATTACTCGGCTGCGACTCGCTCAGCTACTTGTGTTTTTTACGTGATTTATGTAACAACGATTTTAACTTTACCCCAACGCCACAAAATAAACAGTACGCGCTTATGGCGCATTACAACTTTTGGGATAGCACAGGCACGAGTTTAGGGTTTAAAACGCTTGAGCAAAGCTTACAAGCCCTTAAACACAAAGAACTACAACAGGAACTTGCCCAAGTAATCGCGCTTTTAATAAACCGTATTCATCAACAGGAAAGCGATTTAACGTGCCTATCCAATCACGCAATCAAATTACACAGCCGCTACACACGCCAGCAAATACTCGCCGCGTTTGGGGCGCACTCGTTTGATAAAAAATCGACCGCTCGCGAAGGCGTTTTAGAATTTAAAAACCAAAACCTAGAACTGTTATTTGTAACACTCAATAAATGTGAGAAAACCTACTCGCCCACCACGCTGTATCACGACTACGCAATTAGCCCCACCCTATTCCATTGGCAAACGCAAAACAGCGCCCGCCCAGCACACGGCCGAGGCCTAAGTTATATTGAGCATCAAAAAACAGGCAAAACCATCCTGTTATTTGTGCGCGAACAAGGCAAAGATGAAAACGGCCGAACCATGGGATTTGTAAACTATGGCGAGGTTAAATACCAAAGCCACAACGGCAGCCAGCCGATGAATATTACGTGGGAATTAACCAACCCCATGCCAAGTGAAATGTGGCATGAGGCAGGGAAATTGGCGGTTGGGTGATGAAACAACCTATCTTTTTGTATGTCTTTTTAATGCATTAACAGCCTGCCAGACTAGACTAATGATTATGATATAAAAAACTAAACTAATTAGCTCCATACCTGGTAAAAGAAATTTTTTAAAAGGTAAAGCATAAGATGCAATACTATTTAAGAATCCAGTGACAGCAGCTATTTCTTGGTTATAAATGGGCACAACTTTATAAAGTAGGTTTTTTTCATAGCCTATTACTAATAAATCAAATACGTAAAGAGTTAACAGTATCCACATTATAGGCCTAACATAACTACTTCCAAAATCTGATACCAAATAATTTAAATGAAAAATAACCTTTTCTTGTGACCAACCTTTTTTTAATTTTAATTCTTCTCTATATTTCTGCATTTCCCCAACAAAAAATCGATTAGCTTCTATGTGATTGCCAATTTTATCAAATGAATCTTTTATTACTCTGAAAGTTTCTCGATTAGTAAACTTAGTGTCCAACTCTGTATTTAAAAAGTTTGGCGGTTCTTTTAAGTTAGTATTTTTAAAATCCAAACCTGAATTAAACTTCGTATTTCTAAAATTAGTAAAGCTCATAAACGTCGTATAAGTAAAACTTGATACTGAGCCTACTTTTTCTTCGCTATTTTTTTCAGAAATACCAAACTGACATTTTTCAAAACCTACAAAGTCATCGTAAATACTTTTAAATGATCTGAAGTTTATAAATTTTGTTTTATATGCATCAAATAACTTCTTGAAATTTGAATTTATTATTTCAAATTTATCTACGAAGTTCTCTTTGAACTCGAATTTTTCTTCAAATATAGAATCTTTGATAATAACTTCATCAAACTTTGTATTGTTGAACAAAAACTTAGCTGAAAATCTACAATTTTCTATTTTTAATTTTGAACATTTCAAATTGACTTTATCGGTATTATTAAAAGGTGAGGAGTTAATTAACTGATTCGATAGTTCAAGCGTTTTAAGGAACTTACAATTATTGAATAAACTGAACTCTAAAGGGCTTTGTTTGCTAATGCTCACATCTTCTTGAAATTCACAATCTTGAAAGAGCACACTATTTTCGTTTGCTAATATATCTGCCTTACCCACATTCCACCAGTTTAGAAAAGTACAATCTTGATAAAAAGTTTGAGACTCCTCGAGTTTAAAATAATTACATTCAAAAAAGCAGTAATTGAAGTGAATCTTTTTAATTTTATTTAATATTTCTACGAAGTTAAATCCCGTGAAACTGTCAATTTTTGGAAAGCTTATGTGATCAAAAGTAATAGCGTGTCTTAACCTATCATTTATTCTGATTTGGGTAAAAGAGTGTACTTCGGTATTTTCTAAAAGGTAACTTCTCAAGTCATTATCATTGAGTGACTGTACTGTTTTTTCTTCGCGCTTATCTAAGTAGTCAATAACGTATGACACAAGCTTATTATCAAAATCTTCAGCAACGCAATTTAGCTCTTTCGAATTTAGATTTTTTTTCTGCATATGTAAAACACACATGCTACTTTGTTTAAAAGTATCAAAATTACAATTCTGAACTTCGCATAAACAACTCATTTTTATCCTTTAATTTTAAAATTGAGAGAACTGTATGATCCTCGGAGGCCTGAGAGATTTCAAAGAACGGCCGGCGACAGCCGCCCTTTGGTTGCCATCGCCAACGCGATAAAAACTCGAATAGAGGTTTTAAGGTCATTAAGTCCCAAAAATGAAACGCTAAATAACTCAAATATTCTTCGCTATTAATTCAGCTTTCAACAAGCCACCTTTAGTCAGTAACTTAGGCGCAAAGCTTGGGTTTCGCTTTGACTTATAAGCATCAAGTATTAATTTAAGGCCATGCGCTTCGAGTAGTGAAATATTAACCTCTGTATCCATCTCGGCTGATTCGATGAAATCACCTGAAAAACTGGGGGCAATTATTAATACTTGTGCTACACGTTTACCCTGATTTTCAGCGCGGGTTACATAGGCTTTTACTTGGCGTGAAGTTGTTGAGTATTTTGCAAAATCTCCATTTTTACAGGTTTTTGCTTCACCAATAATTATGTCGTTATCACTGAGCGAGATTACGATATCGGCTTTATCTTTAGTGGTGTTTAGGTCTTTACGTAGGTCTTCGTCAATATTAAGCTCTAATAGCTCAAAGATGGCCTTTGTGACTTCTTCAAACTTAACACCAATATCGGCCTCTGTTACATCTGCTCCAGCCTCTCTTAGTGCATTAATATCGCGGCGTGCTAGAGCGTCGTAATTTTCAATTAGTTTATCAGTTGCGTTTGCAAAGCTTTCTAATATTGCAAAGCGTGCATTGCCTCGCTTGGATAGCCTCATGCTATCGCGAACTTCTCTAACTTCATCGTTTGAAAGTAAATATAGAATATCGTGAGGAGTAATACTTAACGCACGTAGTTTTTCAGTGTCTATTATTTCGTTCGCTTCAAGTTCAAATGCATCTTTTAGCACAGCCTGCATGGTTGGGAAGTGTTCTTCTAATGTTTTTAGAAGCTGCTTAAAGCCACTGGCACTGAGGGAATCGAACTCTTTCTCTGTTGCACCTGATAACGATGACAATATTAGACTAATGCGCTCATCTAAAGTTATACCTAGTTTATCTGTATCAATTTCTAAATCTTGTATAAGCTGCTTTAATCTGTCTTTACGTTGATTTTGGTTATCTTCAACATTATGAATATCGTCTGATAATAATTTAGCTGCACTAATTCCTGAATGAATAATTGTTTGAATTTTATCAGTGCGACTTATACCTCTAATTTTACGACCATGGGCTTTGAGTGCATTAGAAAGTTCGGCATCTGCCAGCGTTCTAAGTATTCTCAGTACATATTTATCAGCTAAATCTTTGCCTTGAATTTCATTCAGTAGGGTAACTATTTCATCAGGAATAAACACTTCTTGGCGCTTTTTACTGATAAATAATAACCCCATATCTCTGAGGCTATTTAAAGCATCTAGCACACCGTTTTTAGGGATAACATCAACCAAATGCTCTATAGCTGCACATTCATCAGTAGTGAGGTTTAGCTCATCAGCCAGTACATTAAGGATACTGCGTTCGTCATCAGTAACTTTGGCTTCTCGATTATTTTTTTCATCATTAAAGTATGCTTCTTTCATACAAGCATGATAAATCTTCAACGCTCGGTTTCGCTCTAAAACACTTTCGTCAGAGCCTTGTTGAATACACTCTTTTAGCTCTTTTGAGAGCTTAGATAATTCTGCCCATTCTTTTTCATAAAGTAACTCTATCCAGCTAATTCTTGCGACTCCGTTGCCATCACGGCTCAATATGTTCACCAATAAATTAAGCTGCGCTGTACTCATTAGAATCTGTTCTTTTACAGAAATTTTGAAGAACTCGCGGACGGTATTAAATAACTGAGTTATTTCACTTCCTGATGCATTTTTAATTTGGCCGTCAATATTGTCGATTGTTTTAGCTAGTGTTTTATTATTTTTAGCCGCGTCTGAACAAAGACGATCAAGGCATGAAATGAATTTAGATTTTTCAACTTGGTTGACGATTGATAAAACTTGGTTGAGTTTCATTTAATAGAGTCCTTTCTTATTATGTGGTTATTAACGTAACAGTTTATCTCGATTAGAGCAATTTATGTTCAGCTAGCATTAATCTTTAAAACAAGATTAAACAACTCCTGCTCATAAGCACAAAACGATCAACATACTCCAATTCCCCGTGATCACACCCGAAAGGTATAAATTGATGAGTAATCACTTGCATGGATGCAAGTTAAGCCGTGACTTCGCCATGGATGGCGAATACACGGCGATTACGTTCACATCAATTTTTAACTTGAGGACACAGTGTGATCCTCGGGGCGCCGTGGGATTCCAAAGGGCGGTCGGCGGCAGCCGCCCTTTGGTTGCCATCGCCAACGCGATAAAACCTCGAATAGAGGTTATTAAATCCCTTCACAACCCCTAATAATATCAATTACATTGACGCGCTAAAGCACAACCTACAATTTAAAAACGCGTTGTAAGATCGCGACTACAGCTACTCTATAACCACTTGTTTAAACCGCGCAAAGGTTCGCATGCTTTCATCGGCAATCATTACTTCGTAATCGGGGTTTTGAGCTATTAGCTCATATTGCCCGTTTGGTAATTTATTAACTTTACGCAGTAAATACTGCCCTTCCCCGCCTATATCATCTCGCTCTATCGCCACTATTTGGCCGCGTAACGATCCTGCTTTATCGGACGTTATAAGCTCAAGTAGCAGTAAATCACCATCAAGTATTGGGTGTTTACCACCATTCATAGAGTTACCCGAAGCGCGTGCTAAAAAATGCACTTGCGGGTCGAGCTTGCCTGCACCAAGTGGTGCATCCATCAACTCCATATCGCTTTCATCCCCTGTTTTAAAATGCCCACAGGCTATTTTTATATTGGGGAAGTACGGCAGCTTTAGCGCATCATCAATTGATTTTAAGCTAACTTCGGGCTCAGCGACTTGATCTAATTCAGGTTGTGGTGCATTTGGAAACGTAAACAACTCAGCAGTTGGTTTTGCTTGTTCAAAATGGTCTTTATTCCCAAGCCATAATTTTGCGTTGTTGGCTTGTGCCACCTGATAGGCCCAATTGCTTACTGCGAGAGATTTATCTGCATCGCAGTGAAAATACGCACTTAGCTCGTTACTAATAATTTGGCTGTTAACAACCAAGTTTTGCTTTTGCCAACGCTCGCGGTGCTGCTGTGCAGCTAAAAAGTCACGTTTATTGTTATTACATGTGCGATGCGCTGCCACAAAATTATGGCCTAAGTCGTTTGCGTAGCGGGCAAACGGTATAAAATGATCGACTTCAACATCATTTTTCATTGGCTTTTGGCAATAAAAACAGCTGTTTGATTGCAGCTCTACCAAAACAGGTTTTGCTTTGGTGAGTGCGTTACGGTCAAAGCCAAATAAAAAATCATGCAGTTGGCTTTGCGGGCCAATAAGTGTTTGGTTGTGCTTTATGCTTTGAATTTTTTGTAGCCACGCATTTTTAGCTAAATACGTTACTAGATCGTAAAAACGCCTAAAACAACTAGCAATGCCTGCATTCAAAGTAATGTATTTAGGGTTTTTAGTATGCGGATATAAAAAGCACTCTTCTTGCTTGGCAAGTATTTGTAAGCGCCAAAGTGGGCCACTTTTTAAGGTTGCCATAGCGGCATTAAAAGTCGGCTTGTAAAAACCACTTTGCTTTAGCTGGCGTAAGTTACGAATATTGTTTTGTTGGCATTCAAACAATACGCTAATTACTTTTGATTGCGCACCGGTATTTTGTAAAAGCATTGCACTTTCACCAGTATGTTCTGAGGGAAACGGCATTGCATGATGCCAATACAAGGTAATGAGTTTGTCAGCAAGCGTTGGCAGTTCTATGACCAATTCACTTTGCTCTGATTGAAGTGGCTGTTCAACACATACATCAGCCAAAGCATGCAGCAATGCAAATTTGTAGGTTGCACTAAAATCGCCCTCAACCAGCATGCGTTGAATATACGCAATAAAGTCGAGTTGTTGTTGCATTGTGCCCATCATAAAACAGGCACTGCTTTAATTAATGCATTAAGCCACACTTCGCTTTCGCGCTCTGCTCGTTGGTCGACCGTTTGCCATTGTTTTAGTATTTTAAGCTCGGTGTGGTGGGCAATTAATGCGGTTAGGCCATCTTTATTTAAATCGGTAAATTCGCGGCCATTGTGCACACGCTCTTGCGTGCCATATTTAAACGATACATACAAAACACCTTTTGGTTTTAGGGCATTTTGCAGTTTTAAAAACACCTGCGGTAACTCTACTTTTGGAACGTGCAATAAGCTGGCGCAACACCAAATGCCGTCGAACTTATTGGTACAATTAAGCTGCTGAAAGGTTTTAACTTCTACAGCTTGTTGTAAGTAATTACTGGCTAACTTTGCAAGCTCGGAACTTGCGTCAAATGCGCTAACAGTAAAATCTTGCTGTTTAAAATACATGGCATCGCGGGCGCTACCGCAGCCTGCATCTAATATATGGCCGTGTTTAGGGATAAGCGGTAAAAACTCAGCGTAAAGCGCCGACATATCAACATTAAGCGTTGAATCGCTGAAGCTTTGTGCGTTTTGATTGTAGTAATTGAGTGTTTTAGTAGGCACTAAATTCACCGCTCCTTGGTTTATTTATTAATCTGGTATTCATTTATAACTAATCTACAGTATCAACATTTAAAAATATAGAGCCACAGCAATATATACGCCCTAAGTAGTATGTTTTTATTACAAAAAAGCACTGTTTAACCTTATAAATCCATGTTATTTACACTTTTACCTAATAGATCTACACCTTTGAAAAGGTTTAGGTTGTATAAAAAACACTCGCAGCTATTTAAATCATTATCGCTTGTTAAACTCTGCAAACACTTGCTTTAATCCCCCTTAAAAACAGGGGTATTAATTAAATGCTTTAGGGTTAAAATGATGCTATTTTACACCGTTCACTTATTGGTCATTATAGTGTGCTATGTTTACCCATAAGATCGTTATTCAACTTTTTCTAGTATGAATTTACTGTTGGTGTTGCTGTGTTTAAGTACCGAGGTGTTACTTACAATGAATGTTAGGTTTAGGTGGTGTTTAGCTGTACTTTTAGCGCTTTGTTTAGGCGTGCCTAGCAGTGGTTGGGCGTCGAGCGATATTAAAAAAATTGTTCTGGCTACCGACACCATTGACGGGCTGGTAGAAAAAGACGGCTCTGGCCTTTATGTTGATATGCTTACTAAAATTTTTGCTGCGCAATCGATTGAACTTAATATTATGATTGTACCTCAGTCTCGTGCTTATCGATGGACGGCCAATGGCAATGCTGATGCCATGTTAAGCGCAAGGCAAAATGAGGTAGAAGGCTTGTACTTTCCGGTGTGGCATCACGATATTACTTTTGTGTCGGCGATGTTTAAAAAAAGCCGGTTTAAAAATTGGCAAGGCGAGTATTCGTTACAAAACAGATCGGTGGGTACGTTAAGGGGCGCTAACTACAATAATTATTTGTATGTGCCGATTGATTTGCAGCAGGTTACCCAGCGAATTGAAGGCGTTAAAATGCTTAAGCTCGATAGGCTTGATTTCTTTTTAGATAACCGTAAAGCGCTGCAGCAAACCCTGATTGCTAACGCCACTGAGTTATCAAAAATGAATTTTGACCCGCAGCAGTATCAAATCGAAAACATTGTGCCTGTAAAACAATACATTGCCTTTACCGATAACGCTAAAGGTCGTGAGTTAGCACAAATTTTTGACGCCGGATTTGCAAAATTACTTGCCAGCGGTGAGTTAGAGGCGTTGTTTGTTGCTTACAACTACCTGCCTTTTCCCTTTCCACAAAATATAGACTAGAGTAGTAATTACATATTGCTGTGGTTGAGTTTTTTATGAGAGTTGTATTTGCTTTAGTTATAAGCTTAATGTTGGCTTTTCAATGCGTTGCACAAATTACCCTGCCCCACTCTAAAATAGAAAGCCAACCAAGCACACCACAACAAGCCACTACCCAGCTCAATGTGCTTACAGTTGATTTAGGCACCCTCATTAGTAAACCTTTAATTCAACGAGGCTTAGAGTTTGAACAACAAACTGGTATTAAAGTTAATGTCACCAAAGTGCCTTTTGGCCAGTTATATAACGAAATAAACAAAGATTTAAGCTCGCCAACGAGCCAATACGATATTATTGCCTACGCCTCACTCTGGATGGTGGATTTTGCAGAAAATAATTACTTAGCGCGTTTAGATAATTACATAGCCTCCGACTCTTTAATTGAATGGAATGATGTATCGCGTTTTTTTAGAGACTTTAGCTCTAAATATAACGGCCAAATTTACTCGATTCCGCTCGATGGTGATATACATTTACTTTATTACCGCCTCGATATTTTAGAAAAATATGGTTTGGCTCCACCTAGAACCTGGGATGATTACCTTGCTATTGCTAAGCAATTAAATGGCGTTGATATGAACGGGGATGGCGAGGGCGATTTTGGCTCGTGTATTTCTAAAAAAGCCAATGAGCAATCGTATTGGTCTTTGCTTTCGATTGCGGGCAGTTTTTTGCAAAGCAAAGGCACTTCTCAAGGCATATTTTTTAATACAAGAACTATGGCGCCATTAGTGAATAACGATGCCTTTAAAAAAGCCTTAAAAATTTATAAAAAAACCACTGAATTTGGCTCTGCTGATGAGCTTAACTTTGATACCAATGATGTAAGGTATGCGTTTATAAGCGGTCGCTGCGCCTTAGCCATTGAATGGGGCGACATTGGTACTATGGCCGTATTACCTGAGTCTAAAGTGAAAAACAAAACAGGGGTGAGTATATTGCCCGGAGCTACTGAGGTATTAAACCGTAAAACAGGCCAGCTTGAACGTTGCAATGCTAACTTATGCCCGTTTGCCATTGGCGATATTAATTATGCTCCTTATGCAGCTTTTGGTGGTTGGGTCGGCTCAATTAATAATGCCAGCTCAAAACACAAAAAAAACCTCGCTTATAACTACTTGTCGTATGTTACTCAGCCTTTGCAATCGAATGAAGATGTAACCATAGGTGCCACCGGTATGAACCCGTATCGCACCTCTCAATTAGTTAACCACAAAAGCTGGCTTAAACAAGGCATGAGTAAAAGTACGCTGCATTTTTACTTGGGCTCTATTTCTAAAACCGTTAATAACGCCAATATTATTCTTGATTTGAGAATTTTTGAAAACAACCGCTACTTTAGAGACATACTCGACACTGAAGTGGCTAAATACCTAAGGCACACCCAGTCTGTTGAGCAAACCGTGATTAATATAGAACAAGGCTGGAATAAACTAACCGATGAAATTGGCCGCGACAAACAGCTAAAAGCTTATAGGGCGTCGTTAGGGCTAGTGCCAACCCCCTAAACACACGATAGCGTTATTTAACGTACTTGCCATTATTAGTAAAACATAGGAAGCCAGCATTGTTGCTTAATTGATGTAAAACGAGCTAAATTTGCAGTCTAGTTTATACTTTAGTAATGATAACGCTGTAGCCTCGAGTAATAAAATGCTTAAAGTCGCTTTTGTTGTATTACTGCTTAGCAGCTGTAACGTATTTGCTTGCTTTAAAACACTTAAAGTAGGCACAAATGAAAACAATTGGCCACCCTATGTAATTGCCGTTAACGGTAACCTGACGGGCGTTGAAATTGACGTGTTAAACACGATTTTTAACGGCTCATCTTTTTGTTTAAAATTTATGTTGCTGCCTACCTCATCGCGCGCTTTTGAAGAATTAAAAGAAGGCCGTATTGATGTTATTTTTGCCGCCAGTAAAACATCAGCAAGAGCTGATTTTGCCTATTTTAGCGATGCCTATCGTGATGAAGTAATTCGGCTGTATAAATACACCGAATCGCCTGATTTAAATAACATTAGCGATATTTTTTATAAAGATTTAACCTTGGCGGTTAACCGTGGCAGTTATTATGGCGTTGCGTTTGAGCTGTTTAAACAGAACCACCCCGCTAACGTTATTATGATGCCTACCGCCGAGAAACGTTTTGCAATGCTCAATAAAAATAGAGTTGATTACGCAATTGAAGACGAACTAGCAGCGCAATATTTTATAAACCAATACCCAGCAATAGAAGCGGTTACTAATATGGCGGCCATCAATAAGAGTTCTATTCATTTAATGCTAAGTAAAAAAACCATTAGCCAAATAGAGTTACAAGCTATAAATGAGTTAATTAAGCAAAATAAATCCGCAATACAAGCCATTTACCCACATTACTGAACCCGTAGATTATTCTTTTACCTTTCATCTTGAAGCGCGGGTCTGTATAATTCGCGGCCTATTATTTACTCTATTGCTTGTTTATTTATGCGGCGCCTTGCTGCAGCTTAACCCTGCCATTAATTTTCTAGGATTACTTTTTTTGATCTCCACCGCAAATATTACGATGCAGTTTGGCGCAGAGCCGTTGTTTGAAAACATTTCAGCTAAATTTGGTAACGGTAACCGTTACGGTTTAATTGGCGCTAACGGCTGCGGCAAGTCGACATTTATGAAAATTTTAAGCGGTGCGCTTACGCCTAGTGCAGGTAATGTGTCTATTACGCCGGGGCTAAAATTAGGTAACCTAAGCCAAGATCAGTTTGCGTTTGAGCAATACAGCGTGGTTGATGCGGTAATTATGGGGGATGTGGAGCTTTGGAAAGTAAAACAAGAGCGCGACCGTATTTACTCTTTGCCTGAAATGAGCGAAGAAGACGGCATGAAAGTAGCCGAGCTTGAAAGCATTTTTGCTGAAATGGACGGTTACACCGCAGAAAGCCGCGCAGAAGAAATTCTGCTTGATGCGGGTATTGATAAAGAGTTTCATTATGGCTTAATGGCAAACGTAGCCCCAGGTTGGAAATTACGTGTGCTGTTAGCACAGGCATTATTTGCAAACCCTGATATTTTGCTACTTGATGAGCCAACCAATAACTTGGACATTCATACTATTACGTGGCTTGCGAATGAGCTTAACCAACGTAAATGCACCATGATCATTATTTCCCATGACCGTCACTTTTTAAACTCGGTATGTACTCACATGGCCGATATTGATTACGGTGAGCTGCGTATTTACCCAGGTAACTACGAAAAATACCTTGAAGCTTCAGGCTTACAACGCGAGCAATTACTTGCTGAAAACGCGAAAAAGAGCGCTGAAATAGACGAGTTACAAGACTTTGTTAACCGTTTTGGTGCTAACGCCTCTAAAGCGAAACAAGCCAGCTCGCGCGCTAAAAAAATGGATAAAATTAAGCTTGATGAAGTTAAGTCATCGAGTCGTATGAGCCCATCACTCAACTTTGATGAGGGCAAAAAAATGTATCGCCAAGCGCTTGAGCTAACCAAGCTTGGCCATGGGTTTGACGGTGAAACGTTATTTACTGGTGGTGATTTACTACTCGAAGCCGGTGCTAAACTGGCGGTTATCGGCGAAAACGGCGTGGGTAAAACCACCTTTTTACGCTGTTTAGTTAACGAGCTTAAAAGCAACGAGGGCGAAGTTAAGTGGTCAGAAAACGCCACGTTTGGTTATTGCCCACAAGACAGCACCAAAGACTTTGATAACGACTTAACCTTGTTTGATTGGATGTCGCAATGGCGCACCGCTAAGCACAACGATTTAATGGTTCGTGGTATGTTAGGCCGTTTATTGTTTACTGCAGACGATTCAAATAAAAAAGCCCGTAACTGCTCTGGTGGTGAAAAAAACCGTTTGTTATTTGGTAAGTTAATGATGCAAGACGTTAACGTACTGATAATGGATGAACCAACAAACCACATGGATATGGAAGCCATTGAAGCACTTAACAATGCGCTAAAAGACTTTAAAGGCACGCTTATTTTTGTAAGCCACGACCGTGAGTTTGTATCGTCACTGGCAACCCGTATTGTTGATATTAAAAACAAGCAGGTAATTGACTTTCAAGGTACGTTTGATGAATACCTAGCAAGCTGCGAAGAAAATACTAAAGTCGCTTAGGTTAAAGGTTTTAGGTTAAAAAACAGCCTAAACCATTTAAAAGCGGTGCTTGTTTAAGCGCCGTTTTTTTGTGCCTGTAATTTGGGTTCGGGGTTCGGGGTTCGGGGTTCGGGGTTCGGGGTTCGGGGTTCGGGGTTCGGGGTTCGGGGTTCGGGGTT
>NZ_LYRQ01000038.1:0-46026 GCF_001661605.1 Pseudoalteromonas sp. MQS005
ATTAAAAATTGAATAATATTTTTTAAGATATAAATTATAACTTGTTTATTATTAAAACAAAGGCAAAGTTGCAAACATGCTAAGTCAACTAATAAAAAAACCATCACCAATGATGGTAGGTATTGATATTGGATCGCACTCTATCAAGGCCGTACTTTTAAGTGAAACAGAAACTGGGCTTCGACTAGAAGCACTTGCAATTGAACCTATGCCAAAAGGCGCTATGAGCGAGCGTAATATTCAAGATATTGAAGCAATTGGTAATGTGATAATCAAGTTAAAACGAAAGCTACCAAAGTCGCTAAAATTCGCGTCTGTTGCCGTCTCTGGGCAAACCGTGATTACCAAAGTTATTTTCATGGATGTTTCCTTAAGCGACGCTGAATTAGAGTCGCAGATTGAAATTGAAGCCGACAGCTTAATTCCTTACCCACTAGATGAAGTGAGTCTTGATTTTGAAAAGCTCTCTACAAATAGTGCTGACCCGAGCAAAATAAATGTACTGCTCTCTGCCGCTAGAACCGAAAGCGTTGAAGCCAGAGTCGGTGCGTTAAGTGCTGCGAATTTAACCGCAAAAGTAGTGGATGTTGAAAGCTATGCGCTAAGTCGCGCTATGGATGTTTACTACCAACAGTTACCATCAGATGCATATGACAAAACGGTTGCAGTGGTTGATATTGGTGCTGTACTCACCTTGGTGAGTGTAGTGCAATCTGGTGAGACAATTTATACCCGTGACCAAGTATTTGGTGGCGACCAATACACAAATAGTATCGTTGCTTACTACAACAAAGGCTTTGATGAAGCTGAAATTGGCAAAACAACCGGTGATTTACCTCCAAACTATACATTTGAAGTGTTAGCTCCTTTTCAAACATCGTTACTCCAGCAGGTTCGTCGTGCTGTTCAAATGTTTTTAACCACCACAGGTAAAGAACAATTGGACTATATTGTATTGACGGGCGGCTCAGCGATGATTAAAGGCATTGATAGATTGCTGATTGAAGAATTAGGAATACACACAGTTGTTGTTGAACCATTTGATAAGATGGAAATATCCCCTAGAGTTGATCGTAATATAATACAGCGCCACCGCACTCAATTTGCAATTGCGACTGGCCTGGCGTTGAGGAGCTTTTCATCATGCCACATATAAATTTATTACCTTGGCGTGAGCTACAGCGTGAGCAGTCTAAAAAGAAATTTATAACACTTCTTTTGGCTGTGGTTATCGTCTGTTTTGCTGGTATGTATATGCTGAGTGTGTTTTATGGTGCTCTAAAAGAAGGGCAAACGTTAAAAAATAATTATCTTAGTTCAGAAATTACAACCCTCGACAATAAAATTCGCGACATACGTGATCTAGACAAGAAAAAAGAAAACTTACAACAACGTATGCGTTTAATTGAAGAGTTACAAAGTAGCCGTAATTTAGGCACCCAAATAATGGATGAAGTGGCAAAAATAGTGCCAGCAGGGGTTTATTTAACCAAGCTGGAGCGCAAAGGTAATCAAATTCATGTGTTAGGCAAAAGTGAGTCTAATAATCGTTTATCTACTATGCTCAGACAGGTACAAAGCTCTTACTTATTAGAGCGCCCGACTATGCAAGGTATTGTTGCCGGCGATCAATCTTCACGTTTACTCAGCGATTTTAATATGGAGTTTTACGTAAAACCATTTGGCAAAATAGGTGAGGTACGTAATGAACCTTGATTTTAAATCGTTTACAGAAATCGATTGGAATGAAATCGAGCTCGATAACATTGGTGAGTGGCCCGTTATTGTAAAAGCAATATGCGGAACTTTTGTAGCTTGTTTGGTGTTGTTTTTTAGCTACAGCTTATTAGTGTCGGATGAAATAGACAGCTACCACAATGCCGTTGCTAAGGAAATTGAGTTACGCACAACCTACCGAACTAAATATGCAGTTGCCAGCAAGCTTGATATTTATCGTGAGCAAATGGTTGAGATGGAAGATAAATTCTCTCAATTATTAAAACGCCTACCTACTTCAAATGAGACGCCAGGATTATTGGACGACCTTTCTTATGTGGGTACTACCAGCGGGTTAACATTTTTAAAAATTGGTTGGTTGCCAGAAGTTGAAAAAGAGTTTTATACCGAGTTGCCAATTAAAATTGAAGTGGTAGGTACTTATCATGAGTTTGGCGAATTTGTAGGGAAAGTGGCTCAACTACCAAGAATTGTCAGTTTACATGACTTTTCTATTTTATCATCTGGCGAAAAGCAGCTAACATTCAGTGTAGTAGCAAAAACTTACCGTTATGAAGAGGGGGTGAGATGATGAAGCAGCTTCTCTTTTTAACCACTGTGATGTTTTTGCTCAGTGGCTGTAACGAGGATACATCGGAGCAAAAAGAATTTATTGATCAGGTTAAGGCAAATACCACGGCACGTATTGAAAAAATACCTGAGCTAGTTAAGTTTGAGCACTTTGAGTATAACGCCAAAGACTTACGTAGCCCTTTTGTAGCGCCAGAACCAGAAATTATTCAAAACAAGCTAACACAAGTTAAAAACTGTCTTCACCCAGATCCAGAGCGTGTTCGTCAGCCACTGGAGAAGTACCCATTAGATAATTTAGCAATGAGGGGCACAATAGGATCGAACGGCAAAACATGGGCGCTCATTACAGCTGCTGATGACACCTTGCACCGAGTAACAATAGGAAGCTATTTAGGCACCTATGACGGAAAAGTAAGCAGTGTTAATAGTGACTATATTGAATTAGTAGAATTAATCCCTGATGGGTCAGGTTGTTGGAAAGAACGTTTGACCAAATTAGAAATGTTAGAGGCGGCAACCAATGGCGCAAATTAATAAGAAAAAAGGTATACCCTATATGCACAAAGGTGAGTGTTCGCATCATCGTATTTTATCTGCCTTATTGTTTGTTTTTTTACTACTAATGACAAAAGCCGTAAGTGCAGCCCCTTTACTCTATGACGTTCGATATAATCCATTGCTTAAAGGTGAAACCGAATTACAGCTAGTTTTTGATGAAGAGTTGCAGCAGCAACCAGCAGTACAAGTTTTTAATAGCCCTGCAAGAATAGAGCTACTATTTGATGGGGTAGAATTAGATGAAGGGTTGACGAATATCGCTATCAACCAAGCTGGTATCAGTAACATCACGAGTATGATGACCAGTGCGGGTTTAAAAGTGACCATTAACTTGGACCGATTAAAAATTTATGAGACTGAAGTAAACAATAATTTAGTTTCTATTAGAATTTCTGATAACCCACTCACAGAGCAAATTTTAACAACCAGCGAAGATAAGCCTGCTTACACGTCTAATTATATTAACGGTATTCAAGCAATTGACTTTCGACGTGGAGAAAAAGGTGAAGCGAAAGTACTTGTTTATCTACAAGATACTCAGGCAGCTGTAGAGGTGCATGAAAGCGGCGGAAAAATCATTGCCGAGTTTCATCATACCGATATTTTAGATGATTTATTGTATGAATTAGATGTACTTGATTTTGGTACTGTGGTGAGCAGTATTGAAACGTTTAAAGAAGATAACCTTACACGTTTAGTGATTGAACCGAACACTGCTTTTGCCTATACCTATCAGCAAATTGAGAATATTTTTACCTTAACGGTTGAGAAAGATGAAACGCAAAATGCCTACTTAGATGGTGGTAAGGAGTACTTGGGTCGTCCTATGACGCTTAATTTTCAAGATATCTCTGTTCGTGCTGTGTTACAGATTATTGCCGGTTACAATGATTTTAACTTGGTAACAAGCGACTCAGTGACAGGCAATATTACTCTTCGCCTTGATGGGGTTCCGTGGGATCAGGCGTTAGATGTCGTGCTTAGAATAAAAGGCTTAGACAAACGCATGGACGGTTCTATTTTAATGGTTGCACCATCTGAAGAGCTGGCTGCCCGTGAAGCAAAAGAGTTAAAAGCTAAACAGCAAGTTGAGGATTTAGAGCCACTTTACAGTGAATACATCCGCTTAAATTATGCAAAAGCAGAAGATTTTGCCGACTTATTAAAAACAGATACCAATAGTATTATTACAGCCAGAGGGAGCGTGTCTGTTGATCAACGTACTAATACGTTATTAATGAAAGACACTGCAAAAAGTATTGAAAGTGTTCGTCGTATGGTCGAGACCTTAGATATACCGGTTAAACAAGTGGTTATTGAAGCGCGTATGGTAACCGTACGTGACAACGTAACTGAAGACTTGGGGGTTCGTTGGGGGTTTAGTGATCAGCAAGGCTCAGACGGTGTTTCTGGCACATTAGAAGGAGCTGAAACGATTTCTAATGGTAATATTCCTAGCCTTTCTGATCGACTTAACGTTAATTTACCTGTGGCGAATCCATCGGCAAGTATAGGTATGCACATTGCTAAATTGGCTAACGGAACATTAATTGATTTAGAATTAACCGCCCTTGAAGAAGAAAACAAAGGTGAAATCATTGCAAGCCCACGCATTACTGCTGCTAATCAGCAAAAAGCGCGTATTGAACAAGGTACTGAGATCCCGTATGTGGAGTCAGCTTCAAGTGGTGCAACAACCGTAAGTTTTAAAAAGGCGGTACTAAGCCTAGAGGTGACACCTCATATCACACCCGATAACAAAGTTATTTTAAATTTAATCATTACTCAAGATACCCGAGGGGATACGGTTCAAACAGGTACAGGCCCAGCGGTTGCCATCGATACGCAACAAATTGAGACTCAAGTACTCGTTGAGAATGGACAAACGGTAGTGTTGGGTGGTATTTTCCAACAGCAAATTATTAATTCGACCAAAAAAGTACCTTTATTGGGCGACCTTCCTTACGTAGGAAGACTATTTAAAAGCACAAGCGAGTTCAATGAAAAGCGCGAACTGCTGATTTTTGTCACACCTAAAATCCAAATAGACTAAATATTTAAGCTATCTAGGTTGAATACCAGCCTAGATAGTATGGGTATGTAATTTAGTTATCGTGGTGTGAACACTCCCTATAAATGTACAATAAGACAGTATATAATTTTGATTATGTACTGTACTGCGGATGCATTTAAGGCTGCGTTTATGTTGTTTGTAATTCAGGCTCTTGTAAAGTTACCATGCAAAAGCTTTCATGAAGCAACAATGTAGTAACCTTAATTGCATAAATTTTAACCCTAGAAGATAAACTTGCCTATAATAAGGTGCTTTTTTGTTAACCAGTGGGTAATTATTTAGTTTAATTGCTCGTTATATGGCTTTTTATCCTAATTGACTTGAAATACCCGACCGATTACTGAGATAATCCCTTTCTTAATTTTGGGGCCAGGTCGTTAGGCGGGGTTTTATTTCAAATTTTAGAGTTCGTTTGTACTAAAAGATATGGCTGAGAA
This sequence comes from Pseudoalteromonas sp. MQS005, assembly GCF_001661605.1. Classification (NCBI taxonomy): domain Bacteria; kingdom Pseudomonadati; phylum Pseudomonadota; class Gammaproteobacteria; order Alteromonadales; family Pseudoalteromonadaceae; genus Pseudoalteromonas; species Pseudoalteromonas sp. MQS005. Next base: position 5,380 of record NZ_LYRQ01000038.1, read on the forward strand.
ACGTAATATATTTCTAGTTGGCCCCATGGGGGCTGGCAAAAGCACGATTGGTCGTCACATCGCTGACCAATTACACCTTGAATTTGTTGATTCTGATCAAGAAATCGAACGTCGCACGGGCGCAGATATTGCCTGGGTATTCGATCTTGAAGGTGAAGAAGGCTTTAGACTTCGTGAAGAATCTGTTATTGGTGACTTAACCGAAATGCAAGGTATTGTACTTGCAACCGGTGGTGGCTCAGTAATGAGTAAAGAAGTTCGAAACAAGCTTTCGGCTCGCGGTATTGTTGTATACTTAGAGACACCGATTGAAAAGCAAGTTGCACGTACGCAACGCGACAAGCGTCGCCCATTACTGCAAACAGAAGAAGCACCTCGTGATGTACTTGAGCGCTTAGCAGAAGAGCGTGAACCATTATATAAAGAAGTAGCTGATTTTGTTGTACGCACTGATGAGCAGAGCGCGAAAGTTGTTGCTAACCAAATCATCGAGAAATTGGATTTTTAAAAGCCAGTATTAAAAAGGACTAACCCAGCATGCTTGAATTAACTGTTAATTTAGACGAGCGAAGTTATCCTATTTATATTGGTCAATCTGCACTTCAAGATACAGGCCGTCTAATCCATCACATTGGTGATTGTCGGCCTATCATCATTACTAATGAAACGATTGCACCGCTGTACCTTCAACAGTTGCTTGATTCATTAGCACAGCTAAACCCACTGCATTTTATTATTCCAGATGGTGAGCAATATAAATCACTCACTTGGTTTGAAAAAATTTCGGCATTCCTACTTGAGAATAATTGCGGCCGTGACACCTGCTTAATTGCATTAGGTGGTGGCGTTGTAGGTGATTTAACTGGATTTGTTGCTGCTTGTTATCAGCGTGGCGTCCCTTTTATCCAAATACCAACCACTTTATTATCTCAAGTTGATTCTTCAGTTGGCGGCAAAACAGCGGTTAATCACCCGCTAGGTAAAAATATGATTGGGGCTTTTTATCAACCCCAAGCTGTATTTATTGACACGCGTTCGTTGCATACCTTACCAACACGCGAGTTTGCTGCAGGCATGGCTGAAGTTATTAAGTATGGCTTGATTTACGATACTGAACTGTTTGCTTATCTAGAGCATAACATCGCTAAATTACAACAATTAGACGAGACGTGTTTACAGCACATCATCTTCAGATGCTGTGAAATTAAAGCGCTTATTGTTGCACAAGATGAAAAAGAGCAGGGCCTTCGTGCGTTGTTAAATTTAGGGCACACGTTTGCGCATGCTATTGAAGCACAAATGGGTTACGGTGTTTGGTTACATGGTGAAGCTGTCGCGACAGGTATGGTGCTTGCTGCAAAGCTTGCTTATACTCGCCAAGATTTAACACGAGAAGATGTAGAGCGTATTGCTGCATTAATAGCGCAATATAGCTTACCAATCGATATACCTAGCGTTATGACCAGTGAGCACTTTTTACTGCATATGCGAAAAGATAAAAAGAATAAAAAAGGGACTATCCGATTCATTTTACCCACCGAATTTGGTCAATGTGCATTAGTTGATGATGTGTCTGATGATCAAGTCAGAGCATTGATCGAGCAATAAATGCAGTCACAAATTTTACCGAGCCGTGCGGCTTTGGTGGATAGAATCGCATTGCAATTTGAATATGGTCAAAACCTAATTGTTTTGTTGGGCACTTCTGGTTTAGGTAAAAGCTATTTGCTTGAAACCTTCATCACTGATAAATATAACGATTTTAATAAAGCGTTTGTGCAAGTTGGCGCTCAAATGACTGATGTGCAATTGATGACTCAATTATTAGAGCAAAGCTTTAATGCCCCTTTAATTGATCACAACCTGAGCTTATCACAAAACTATTATCAATTAGCGAAGCAACAACAATGCGGCGCGTGTTTATGGGTTATCGATGGCGGCAGGCACCTATCTGAAGAACTAATTGCAGAGCTCGAGCTGTTATCAAAAAGTGCGCCCAATGTGCTTTACATTATGATTGCATCGCAATCTAAATTGCCGTTTAAAGAGGCGGTTAATATTCATTTAGAGCCATTAAACTTGGTTGAAAGTAAGCAGCTAATGGGATGGTACTTCACGGCGCTACCTTATGATGAAGACCCTGTATTTAAAACCTTTTTAGTTGAAGCCCAAGGTAACCCAAGTCTTTTATTAGCCTGGCAGCCTAGCGAACAAGTTGCTGATATTATCGTAAAAGACAAAGTATCTTGGCGCTTACAGTTGCTCACACTATTACTCATAATTATGTTATTGATTATTGGCGTTGTATACAAAGCTGATATGACCCAATGGTGGAAAAATGCTAATAGTCAAAGCGATGAGCAAGTCCTCACAACCGCTATTACAACCGAGCAAGCTATTCAAAATAAACAACAACCGGTTAAATCACCAACCCTGTTTACTTCACCACAGCCTATAACTAAAGAGCCAACTACAGATGAGCGTGCCCACAATGACGTGCCAGCAATTGTAGGTAGTTTAACTGAGCCATCGACTTTAACTGAACAAGAAAAGCCAGCACCGCCGCCGGTTGAAGAAGAAGCCATTAGCGTGCCTGAGGTGGTAAAGCAGCAAAGCCAAATAGTAAAAATACCCAGTAACTGGTACCTAGAACAGCCTGAAGATAATTTTGTTATTCAGCTATTAGCCGTAACTCAGCAGCAGGTAGGCAATGAGTTTATTGCTGAACATAAGCTAGAAAGTATTACCAATACATATCAAACTAAGCGAAATGGTAAAATGTGGTGGGTGGTAACAACAGGCAGTTTTGCTAACTTAAATGAGGCAAAACAAGCACTGCAAGCACTCCCTGCTGGAGTAAGAAAAAATAAACCTTTCTATAAAAAAATTAGCAAAATAAAACAAGAAATTGCACGAGTTGATCAGTAAACTCAGTGACTTTAGTGTAAAATCGCGCAACACCGAATTGAAGTAAAGAGCCAATGCAGCAAAAGAGTAGAGCCTTCCTTAAATGGGCTGGCGGAAAATACAGCCTCGTTGAAGATATTAACGCGCGACTAAATCAAGCAAGTAAACATGCAGATACCTTGGTTGAACCTTTTGTTGGTGCGGGCTCAGTGTTTTTAAATAGTAATTTTAAACACTATGTACTTAACGATATAAATGCTGATTTAATCAATTTATATAAAGAGCTTAAACGTTCGCCGGATGAGTTTATTAGCGATGCAAAAAAACTATTTGTTGATTTAAATAACCATCCAGATGCGTATTACGATTATCGTGTGCAGTTTAACCAAAGCAGCGATGTGTATGAGCGAGCTATTTTATTTTTATATATGAACCGCCATGGTTATAACGGATTATGTCGATATAACTTAAAGGGCATTTTTAATGTGCCTTTTGGTAAATATAAAAAGCCTTATTTTCCTGAAAAAGAAATGTACTTTTTTGCCAACAAAGCACAAAAAGCAACATTTACCTGCTTAGGCTACGATGATGTATTTAAACTGGTCCCTAAAAATGCGGTGATATACTGCGATCCGCCCTATGTGCCATTAAGTAAAACCGCATCGTTTACCTCTTACGCTAAAGGCGGATTTAATTTAGATGATCAGGCTAATTTAGCTAACTTGGCTGAGCAAGCGGCATTTGAGAATAACACGCCAGTCCTTATTTCAAACCACGATACCGTGTGGACACGCAAAATTTACAGTCAAGCATCACTGGATAAAATTCAGGTTAAACGTACGATTAGTCCAAAGGGCGGTTCACGAAATAAAGTGGATGAGCTAATGGCTATGTATTTAGCACCGAAGTCACGGTTGCATAAATAGCCAATACAAACAATACAAACAGTACTACGGCAATAGCTATCAGCGTAATTGGAGAGTGGTACTTAAAGTCTGTTTTGCGCTTATCTTCAGATTGAACACCAAAAAATGCAGCCAGTACGCTTTGTAACGCGCTAAAAAAGTGCTGCATTTAATTAAAATAATGGCTTGATTGAAGAGGGCTTGTGTTTGTCATCAGTACCCGTTAACAATTCTAGCAAGTCTAAGTAATGAAACTGAGCGCTACGGCTATCACCTGTCAACCAAGAGGCCCAAGACGAATCTTCTTCAATTTGAATGCAACGGGTTGCGCTATTATTAATAGCGTTGGTTTGCTCTTTATGAAGACAAATGTTGGCTGAGCCTAAATCTTGCTCAGTATTTGAGCAAAGCGATGTTGCTCCAATAATAACACTTACCGACGTGATTAATAATCCAATTTTAAAAGCACGCATAATATAAACCTAATAATTTAGTTCTTCGCGCAGCATAACAAAAACTGCTTAAATAATACACTTTATTTTTGTTATTGTTTATTTGTATTGTGTTTTAAATACTGAGTGGCCCCCGCTTAAAAACTGATTCTTTTTTTAATTATAAAGCCTACATCCTCAGCAGGTTATTCTTTTTCATGAATAGCCACAATAAGGCTTTAACATTACTTATTTGGCGCTATTTTTAAAGGTGCTACTTGGGTAACTTCGCTAATTAAGTTACATTAACGGCATAAATTATTCATTAACGGATTAGCGATGCTCAACTGTGAACAAAAATACTTAATAGCGCCCTCAATATTATCTGCAGACTTTGCACGATTAGGCGAAGATGTCGACAAAGTGTTAGCCGCAGGTGCTGATGTCGTTCATTTTGATGTAATGGATAACCATTATGTACCTAACTTAACGATTGGCCCAATGGTATGTAAAGCACTTCGCGACTACGGGATTAAAGCCCCGATTGATGTGCATTTAATGGTAAAACCGGTAGATAGCTTAATTCCACAATTTGCCGAGGCGGGTGCATCAATTATTACCTTCCATCCAGAGGCGAGCGAGCATATTGACCGTACTTTGCAATTGATAAAAGATGAAGGTTGCCAAGCTGGCTTAGTGTTCAACCCTGCAACAAGTTTAAGTTACCTCGATCACGTAATGGATAAAGTAGATGTGATCTTATTAATGTCTGTAAATCCTGGGTTTGGTGGGCAAAGTTTTATTCCACAAACACTCGAGAAACTGCGAGAGGCAAAACAACGCATTGTTGAATCTGGACGTGATATTCGTTTAGAAGTAGATGGCGGTATTAAAGTAGATAACATAGCCGCGGCGGCTGAAGCGGGTGCCGATATGTTTGTTGCAGGCTCAGCTATTTTTAATCAGCCTGATTATAAAACGGTGATTGATGAGATGCGTCAGCAATTAGAAAGTGTTAAATAATGAAATATGATGCAGCGTTTTTTGACTTAGACGGCACCCTAGTTGATAGCGTGTACGACTTGTATATGGCTTTAAATTTAACACTTAGCGATTTAGCGTTTCCAATTGTCAGTCAGCGATTAGTTGAAAGCTGGGTAGGTAATGGCATTGAGGTGTTAGTTAAACGAGCCCTTTGCGGCGATATGCAAATTAGTGAGCACCTCGATGAGGCTTTAAGCGAACGAGCTATCAACCTGTTTTATCAACATTACAGTGAGCAGGTCGGTGAATACAGCGTGTTATATCAGCATGTTGAAACTGGTCTTGCTGCTCTCAGTGGTATGCCTAAAGCACTTATTACTAATAAAGCACGCCGCTTTACAGAAATGCTTTTGGATAAGCTCGCTATTCGCAGTCATTTTGAGGTAATAGTGTGTGGTGACGACATGGCAAAAAAACCGTCACCTGAGCCGCTATTATTTGCTTGCGATACATTAAATATAACGCCAGATAAAGCGATTATGATTGGTGATTCAAAGAGTGACATACTCGCAGCGCAAGCCGCTAATATTGATGTGATAGCCCTTACTTATGGGTATCATCAGGGAGAGCAGTTAGCGGATTATAATCCGCAGTACCTATGCGATAACTTCTTAGCTATAATACCGACACTAACACAGCGTTAAGCATTTTTAATTAAGTAAAAATAAAGGAAAATCATGAGTAAACCAGTAGTATTAAGTGGCATGCAGCCAACCGGTGGTATGACAATAGGCAACTATGTTGGCGCTATTAACCAGTGGGTTAAGCTACAGGAAGAATATGATAGCTACTTTATGCTTGCAGACTTGCATGCAATTACCGTACGCCAAGACCCTGAATTATTGCGTGCTCGTGTACTCGATGGCGTTGCGTTATATACGGCATGCGGTATTAACCCAGAAAAAGCGGCGTTATTTGTACAATCTCAGGTACCTGAGCATGCGCAACTTGGCTGGGTATTAAACTGTTATGCGCAAATGGGTGAGCTTAATCGCATGACCCAGTTTAAAGATAAGTCGGCAACGCATGCTAATAATATTAATGTGGGGTTATTTGCTTATCCGGCTTTGCAAGCGGCTGATATTTTACTGTACCAAGCAGACAAAGTACCTGTAGGTGAAGATCAAAAACAGCACCTTGAACTAACGCGTGATATTGCAACTCGCTTTAATAATGTTTACGGCGATATTTTTACGCTGCCAGAACCGTATATTCCAGAATTTGGTGCGCGAGTAATGAGCCTGCAAGATCCACTGAAGAAAATGTCTAAGTCAGATGAAAATCCAAATGGCTTTATTATGATGTTAGACGAGCCGAAAAAGATTGAGAAAAAGCTTAAAAAAGCAGTTACCGATTCTGACGATCAAGCGCGTATTTACTTTGATCGCAAAGAAAAGCCAGGTGTATCTAATTTACTTACGCTACTAAGTGTGGCAACTAAGCGCTCAATTGAAGAGTTAGTCCCTGAATACGAAGACAAAATGTATGGCCATTTGAAAAAAGACACCGCAGCAGCTGTTGTCAGCATGATTGAGCCAATTCAAACACGTTTTAAAGAAATTCGTGAAGATCAAACACTTCTTAATGACATCATGAGAACAGGGGCTGAAAAAGCCAGCGCGCGTGCAGAAACTACATTAAAAGCAGTTTATGATGCGGTTGGGTTTATTCCACGCCCATAAGCGCGTTTATTTGCAGATACAAAAATGCCGCTAATTTAGCGGCATTTTTTGTATTTTAATGTTTTGTAGCAGAAATACCGGCAGACTCACAGGCTCTAACTATAAATTTATAACCGTAAGGCATGCTTTGATCAGGCGTTATTTCAATAATTTCGTAATCATTGAGCTCGATTGACTTACTCTCTGTTGATTTCTGACAGCGTGAATAACTGTCTGCTTCATAACTATAGGCAAACATGGCAATTAAGCGCTTACTACGTTCAAAGTAGCCTTTAGTATCTAAAAACTGCCTAACCGTTTGAGTGTTCTCATCTTCGCCTTCTAAGCGAATACCAAATGTTTTTGTCTGAGCGCCGTCATTGTCTGAAGAGGGGAGTTTTTTCTCTATTTGCTCACTCAACTTTTCTATGGCTTGCTCTTGCTCAGCGGGGGATTTATTTGCGAGCGATTGGCTATTTTCAAAGCTATTTACTATATCGTTTAATACTTTTTCAGGCGGTTTTTCATCAATAAATGCAATCAGACTTACAAACACTACCGTCGCTAAAAAAAGCGGGTTAATGCAGTTAGAAGTGGTGAGTAGCTTTGGCTAATAAACTTTATGCGATCAGATCCAAATGGCTTGATTAGTAATAACACTATGATGTAAAAAGGCAAAATAAGTTGTAAGCCGAGCAGTGTTGCCAGAGTTATTCCTAGTGTCCAAGGCGGTAAATATAATAAAGTGGCAAAGTTATGAGTGTAATTAAAGTGATTAGCTGATACCTGAGTGACTTCATTTACAATGCCACTAGCACTTGCTAAAACAAAGTTAGCAATACTGGCATAAAATACCAAAATAAGTGCTTTACCTGCGAGTGAATTCCATAGTTGATTAAACTTAGGCCAAAATTCTACGATTAGTGCAACAATGGTGATGCTGGCGCACAACCAGGTTAACTTAAAAATAGCTAAACTTATAAGTGCAAGAAGATAAAGTTTTTGCGCGGTGTTAAGGTTAAACCATATGCTTTTTATATGGCTAAGCAGTTTAACTTGGTGTGGTTGCCAGCTTTTTTGCTGTTGCTTAAACTGCTTATTAGCACGCCATTTTGCAATTTTTAAATACCTTAACACCGACTTTCCTTATCTAAAGCGTATTACCGTTATTTATTTAATAACGGTTTTAAGTAGTGCCCAGTATGAGAGCGCTGGCATTCAGCCACTTCTTCTGGTGTACCTGCAATCAGTATTTCACCGCCGCCAGCACCACCTTCAGGGCCTAAATCAACGATCCAGTCGGCTGTTTTGATGACATCTAAATTGTGCTCAATCACTACAATGGTATTGCCATGATCGCGCAGACGATGCAGTACTACTAATAACTGCTCTATATCTGCAAAGTGCAGGCCTGTTGTTGGCTCATCTAATATGTATAGCGTTTTACCGGTATCACGCTTAGAAAGCTCACGTGCTAACTTAATTCGCTGTGCTTCACCACCAGAAAGTGTTGTAGCGGCTTGGCCTAAGCGGATATAAGAAAGTCCAACATCCATTAGGGTTTTAAGTTTGCGTGCTATAGCCGGTATTTTATCAAAGTAGTCATGGGCATCTTCAACGGTCATGTCGAGCACTTGGTTGATGTTTTTGCCTTTATATTGTACTTCTAAGGTTTCGCGATTATAACGTTTACCCTTACACACATCACACGGTACATAAACGTCAGGTAAAAAGTGCATTTCTACTTTAATAACGCCATCACCTTGGCATGCCTCACAACGCCCACCTTTAACATTAAAGCTAAAGCGACCCACTTTGTAACCACGTGAACGGGCTTCTTGAGTACCCGCAAACAGCTCACGAATACCGGTGAAAATACCAGTATAAGTTGCAGGGTTTGAACGCGGTGTGCGGCCAATAGGGCTTTGGTCAATATCAATCACTTTGTCAAAGTGTTCAAGACCTGCAATTGACTTGTAAGGGGCCGCTTCTGCGGTTGTGGCACCATTAAGCTCAGTGTGAGCGAGTTTAAATAAGGTGTCGTTAATGAGTGTAGATTTACCTGAGCCCGATACACCGGTAATACAGGTCATTAAGCCAAAGGGTATTTTTAAATCAACATTTTTTAAGTTATTACCGGTAGCGCCAAACAGCTCTAACCATTTATCATTAGTAGCATGGCGCTCTTTAGGCACTTCAATTTTACGCACCCCCGATAAAAACTGACCGGTAACCGAGTCTTTGCTCGCTAAAATATCATCGCGTGTACCTTGAGCAATAACATGGCCGCCATGCACACCAGCACCTGGACCAATATCAATAATATGATCTGCCGCGCGGATCGCGTCTTCATCATGCTCTACAACAATAACGGTGTTACCTAAATCACGTAAATGCACTAAGGTTTTTAATAAACGGTCGTTATCACGTTGGTGTAAACCAATAGATGGTTCATCTAATACATACATTACACCTACTAATCCAGCGCCAATTTGACTCGCTAAACGAATACGCTGTGCTTCACCGCCAGAGAGCGTGTCGGCGCTGCGCTCAAGTGATAAGTAATTTAGGCCAACATTTATTAAGAACGATAACCGGTCGCGAATTTCTTTTAAAATCTTCTCCGCAATTTGGCCTTTTTGCCCAGTCAAATGCAAGCCTTCAAAAAAGCTCATTGCCTCACCAATACTCATATGTGTGATGGTTGGTAAGTTAGTTTGACCAATAAATACATTGCGCGCTTCTTGGCGAAGACGCGAACCTTTACAACTAGGGCACGCCTGGCTGGTTTGATATTTAGCTAGCTCTTCGCGTACAGAGTTTGATTCTGTTTCGCGGTAGCGGCGGTTCATATTGTTTAACACGCCCTCAAATTCATGATTACGCGTAATTAAATCGCCGCGGTCATTACGATAGCTGAACGCAATTTTTGTAGTACCTGAGCCATCTAAAATAATTTTTTGATGTTCTTTTGCAAGTTCCTGATAAGGCACATCTAAATCAAAGTCATAATGCTGTGCAACTGCTTGCAACATTTGATAGTAGTAAAAGCTGCGTTTATCCCACCCCTTAATTGCACCGCCAGCTAAACTTATTTCAGGATTATGAACCACGCGATTAGGATCAAAATACTGTCTTACACCTAAACCGTCACAGCTTTGGCAAGCGCCAGCTGGGTTGTTGAATGAAAATAGACGCGGTTCAAGCTCTGTCATCGCATAGCCACAGGTTGGACAGGCAAAATTTGCTGAAAACAGCATTTCTTCAGCATTGCTATCGTCCATAAACGCAATGTTGGCAACGCCGCCTGACATTTCAAGTGCTGTTTCGAATGATTCCGCGAGACGTTGTTGCTGGCCGTCTTTGACTTTAAAGCGATCAACCACGACTTCAATTGTGTGCTTTTTATGTAGATCTAGTGGTGGTGGATCAGATAGGTCGCACACTTCGCCATCAATACGTGCGCGAATGTAGCCTTGGCTTGCAAGCTGCTCTAATAGCTTTACATGTTCGCCTTTACGGTCTTTAACAACAGGCGCCAAGAGCATTAGCTTTGTGCCCTCAGGCAGTGCCAGCGCAGTATCGACCATTTGGCTGATTGTTTGCGCCGCGAGCGGTAAATCATGAGTCGGGCAGCGAGGCTCACCGACTCGTGCAAACATCAAGCGTAAATAATCGTAGATTTCAGTAATAGTTCCCACGGTTGAACGTGGGTTATGCGAGGTTGATTTTTGTTCTATGGAAATAGCAGGAGAAAGGCCTTCAATATGATCTACATCGGGCTTTTCCATTAATGACAAAAACTGCCTTGCATAAGCAGAGAGTGATTCAACATACCGGCGTTGCCCTTCTGCATACAGCGTATCAAATGCAAGTGATGACTTTCCTGAACCAGATAAGCCAGTAATAACAATTAGTTTATCACGTGGGATGGTTAGGCTGATGTCTTTTAAATTGTGCGTGCGGGCGCCTCGGACTTCAATGTTTTCCATGCTATCTCGTTTATTGCCAAAATTATTTGCTCAGTATCGCATAATACGCTGCAATATTAATCCTTGATCATCGAAAAAATCCTTAGTTATAGACGATTAATTCTTGCCAAGCTTGTGATAGAATCCTTGCCTAATTTTTTAACACAGTAAGATCACGCAAATAATGACCGCATCTTCACTTAATTCACGAGAAAAACGCGCCGCCGTATCGTTAGCGAGTGTGTTTGCATTTAGAATGCTCGGCTTGTTTATGCTGATGCCTGTTTTAGCTATTTATGGTCAAGAGCTTGAAGGCTTTTCACCTATCTGGATTGGTTTTGCAATTGGTGCGTATGGTTTAACGCAGGCCGTATTACAAATCCCAATGGGGAGACTTTCCGACAAAATAGGTCGTAAAAAAGTCATAGTCGGTGGTTTGGCAGTGTTTGCTTTAGGTTCGGTAATTGCCGCTTTGGCAGAGTCTATTCAAATGGTGACGGTAGGGCGTGCCTTACAAGGCATGGGAGCTATAGCCAGCGCATTATTAGCGTTTGCATCAGATTTAAGCCGTGATGAACAGCGCCCCAAAGTCATGGCGGTGATTGGTATGAGCATCGGGATGAGCTTTGCGTTTGCTATGTTATTAGGGCCGATAGTGGCAGCCTCGTGGGGCATTGCAGGCGTATTTTGGCTAACGGCTATTTTGGCTGTGTGTGGTATTTTTATAGTCACTATGCTCGTTCCTAGTGCAATAAATAAAGCCCCAAAAGGCGATACGCTTGCTAGTTTTAGTGACATTAAAAAATTGATTAAACACCCACAGCTGGCACGTTTAAATGCAGGCGTATTATTGCTGCATCTAACATTAACGACTATTTTTGTAGTATTACCAAGCCAATTAATTAAAGATGGTTTAGTGGCCGAAAACCATTGGCAGCTTTATATTCCGGTTTTATTTTTGGCGTTTTTTTTAATGGTGCCCGTGATGATAGTGGCGATTAAAAAAGAGAAAGAAAAACAAGCCTTTATTGGTTCAGTTATGGTTTTAATAGTAAGCATGCTAAGTATGTCTATGTGGGCAAACAGCGTTGTTGGTATTGCTGTTTGTATGCTGTTATATTTTGTTGCGTTTAACTTTTTAGAAGCCACTATGCCGGCTCTTGTTTCGCGTATTGCCCCTGCAAGTCAGAAAGGCTCAGCCATGGGTGGGTATTCATCGAGCCAGTTTTTAGGCGCTTTTTTAGGCGGCATGCTTGGCGGGTATGTAGCACAAACAACCAGTACGCAAGCTGTGTTTGCGGCGGCGGCACTTGTTGGGGTAATATGGCTTATTATTGCGTGGAAAATGCAAGTCCCACCGAAAAGCAAAGTTATTAGTTTAATGACCCAATTAGATTCTGAAGAGCAGGCACAAACACTGGCTTCTCAGTTAGTTGCTTTACCCGGCGTAATAGAAGCAACCGTAGTTCGCGATGAAAGTCGTAGCTACTTAAAGATTAATGATAAAGAATTTGACCTAGACCAAGCCCGAAGAGTGGCTGGTTTAATCTAACGTTTATAGGAGATGGTTCCATGGCACGCGGTGTGAACAAAGTAATTTTGGTTGGTAATTTAGGGCAAGATCCTGAAGTTCGTTACATGCCTAATGGTAATGGTGTAGCAAATATTACCTTAGCAACTTCAGATAGCTATAAAGATAAAAACACTGGCCAAATGGTTGATAAAACTGAGTGGCACCGTGTGGTATTTTTTGGCAAGTTAGCTGAAATTGTGGGTGAATACTGCCGCAAGGGATCACAAATTTACGTAGAAGGTAAACTTCAAACCCGTAAATGGACTGATCAACAAGGCCAAGAAAAATACACCACAGAAATCGTTGTTGATGGCTTTACGGGTCAAATGCAAATGCTAGGTGCACGCGGTGGCGACCAACAAAGTGGTGGCTATCAAGGTAACCAAGGTGGTCAACAAAGTAGTGGCTATCAAGGTAACCAAGGCGGGCAACAAAGCGGTGGTTATGGTCAAAATAACCAAGGCCAAAATAGCCAGCAAGGCAGTTATGCTCCACAGCAGCAATCTGCACCTGCTCAGCAGCCAGCACCGCAGCAAAACAACCAATACCAGCCACAGCAGCAAGGTGGTTTTGCACCACAACAAAATAGTGCACCACAACAGCAAGGCGGGTTTGCACCTAAGCCACAAAATGCACCGCAAGGTGGCGCATCAAACCCTATGGAACCAACAATCGACTTTGATGACGATATCCCGTTCTAGACAAAGACAAAACATCAAATGTTGAAAAATAATCTTAAAAGCCGCTTTTTAGCGGCTTTTTTATTAAAAAAATGACCGTATTCCATTTCTACAGTTTTTAAATCTGAATAAACACTTCCTAAAGTAAACATATGAATGTGTAAAAAGCACTGTGATACTGGTGTTTTTATTTTTTAAGCCAAGCCCTCCTTTGTTCAAACTAATATATAAATAATGACAGCTGTTTAGTTAACTAATTGAAGGCTAAATATAATGTTTATAAACATTAAGTACTAACTTTTAAACCTCCGCTAAACTTTTATTATTGGCTTGTACAATTGCAAATAGTAGACAACACTTTAATAACTTATTTGATGTGCCGGTGGGTTATGAAAGCCAGTAAATTTCACTTTACCAATTATTCAAATGCTTTGTTTTATGCTCTGTGTATCGCCTTGCTAGTTATTATTAATAGCGGTTTAAGTTTGGTTTTACAGCATCAAAACGAGCAAGTTGGTTTAAAGCTAGCGAAGCAATTGCAACAGCCATTGGCCAATGAAAATCAACTTATTGCAAATACGCCTTTTACGCTCGCCCCTAATAAAAACCCTATTTATATAGAAAAACAAAAACATTATTTTAGCGCTAACTCAAAGGGGATTTTGCTCTATTCATGGCCAGTTTGGTATACCTATAGCTATTTGTTTTTAATAATAAACGCGGTTTTTTTGCTCGCTATGTTTTGTATTCGACGCTTTAAAAAGCCTAAAACAATAAAAAACAGCACAATAACCTTTAAACGTCAGCAGCACTTTAATAATAAGAAAGTACGTTATGCACCCAAAGTGAGTTCTTTACAGCTCGCTCCAATAGCGACAACTAATGTGCAGGAAGCAATTAAATATAATGTATTTGCACTTATTCAGTGTGAATGCCATTTTGATGCAAACACTGACTTACAAGCGACTCTTAAAGTCTTATTGGCAAAAGACTTTATTAATACGACTGAAATATCCGTTAAGTTATTAACTGCAGGCAATTTCGCTTTTACTCTCAAAGGGATTGATGCAATTGATAAACTCAATTGCGCTAAATATTTACATCAATGCATTGTAAGTGCCGCTCATGTATTGGCGCCAAGAACTGCACAGAGGCATGTAAAAGTAGGTTTATGTACTTATTATTCAGAGGCTGATCAGGTTATGGTGTATCAGTTGGCAAAGTCGGCACTTACTCTTTCGCAGCAAAATCGAGTTAAGCATTATCACCAATTAGCGTTAAATTATGGTCATGTTCAAAAGCTCGATAGACACTCAATACCACAACGAATTAAAAAGCAAAAATTGGCTATTTTATTTCAACCAGTATACGAGCTCGATAGCGGCGCTATTATTAAGCATTACGTATCAATTAAAAGTAATGACAGGGGAAATAAACAATTACTTAATCAAGAAAGTATCAGTCAATTTTATAACGAAGGTGAGGCGCTATTGCACGATCAAGCGGTAGTTATGCAAGTAAAAAAACTATTGCTTATAGATAACTCATCGTCAGTTATCAGTATTAAGTTACATCCTAAAAACTGGTTTAATACCGAGTTTTGGAGCTGGTTAACTGCTTATATCAATGACTTAAAAAACCAACATACACTGCAATTTTCTATAAATGAATCAGAATTCTTAAATAATCAATTACGTTTGCAAGGCGCTTTTGCAGCAATAGCGGCACTAAACTGCAATATTGTAATTGATGATGTGAGAAGCAGTAAAAATATTTTTAAGTTTACGCTTAATAAACAAATATCAGGGCTTAACTTAGCTTCTGAACTTGTCCATGGGATAGAGCGCAGTAATTCACAACAAAAATACGTTAGGGGGATTGTGCATATAAGTAGATTATTGAGCTTGTCAGTATTTGCACTTGATGTAGAGACGCCTCAGGAGCTACAACTTTTAAAAGTAATAGGCATTAGCGGCGCGCAAGGAGGATATTTTTCTAAATTTCTTCCCAATTATACTCAAGTCGCATTTCACTAATGCTAAGCAATTAACAAGTTAAATACACTCTACACTAATTTGCGATATTTTAGCCCTTCTAAACCTTGCAACCCACCAGTATGTATTGCAATAATTTTGCTGTTAGGGGCAAAGTAATCATTATTGATGAGCTGCCAAAGTGCGTACATCATTTTACCGCTGTAAATAGGCTCCAAGGGTAATTGATGTTGATGCTGCATGTGTTGGCAAAACTGCCATAACTCAGCTGTAAAACGACCATATCCACCACCGTGAAATTGCGTAAGTAGTTGCCAGTTATTTTGTGATTTTGCTTTAGGGCTAAGAGCGCGTATTTCGTCCCGCAGGTAGTCGGCTTGCTTTAAAACAGCAATCCCTAGTAGGTTGATTTTATTTGAGCTGCCCTCTATCAATCCAGCCAAGGTGCCGCCACTGCCAGTTGGACAGATTAAGTAGTCGTGCTCAGGTAAACTCTGGGCAAGCTCTTTACATCCATCTATAGCAAACGAATTAGTGCCTCCTTCAGGTAGAATGTATGCGTTTGGAAAGCGTGCCTGTAATGCGGCTAAATAGGCTTCATCATGTCGTTGTTTGTACTCTATACGATTGACTGCATATAACTGCATACCACATTGCTGTGCAAATTTTAGAGTAGGATTATTTAGATCAAGCTGTGGGCCGCGCACAATTGCGTGGGTTGTTAAGTTAAACTCTTTACCAGCAGCGGCGCACGCATGAATGTGATTTGAAAAAGCACCACCAAATGTAAGTAATTCAGATTTACCCAGTTGTTGCATACGAACTAAATTGTATTTGAGCTTTCGCCATTTATTACCGCTGATAAGTGGATGCAATAAATCATCGCGCTTAATAGTTAAAGTTATTTTCTTGTCTGTTAGTAATTCACTGGTAATTGTTTGTAAATAGCTATGTTCATTAATACTGAATGGTATTGGCATTATCACTCTTTTTCATTAGTTACATGATGAATGTGCTGTGTAATAGCGTTATTTTGACTCAGTTTTTATTACTTAAGCAAACTAAAAAATATGAATACGCGGCTAAATTGGCATCTTAATAGCGTAAAATGCAGATAAATCTCGGTGTTGTTAAATAAATTAGCTATTTAGTACAAATGAAACGGTTATTTACTGGCATGAAACGGGATAATAGTTGTAAACTGAGATAATAAATGAACAAAGCTTGTGTTTTGTGCTTCAAGTACATAGCATAAGGTTTTATTATAAAAAATAATAATAACCAAATAATTGCCGCTTTTTTGGGACTGGAATATATGCGAATTGCTCCTTTATCTCTGTTAATTTCTGCTAGCTTTTTTGCAAGCACAGTATTTGCACAAGATACAACTACTGTAAACAGAATTGAATCAGAGATTAATACGAAACAAACAGAATACACTCGTTCAACGACGATGCTCGACAAATATTTAAAAGAAGAGAATCAACTTCAAACCCAACTTGAATTGCTGAGAACGCGTTCCACACAGCTTGATAAAGAAAAAAACCAAGCGTTGGATGCGATGAATGATATGTATCGACGTTTAATTGATAATCCGTCGCTAGACATTACCTCTGCACAATCGCGTTATCAAAAAGCCGTTGTTGATCAAGAACAAAATAAAAATGATATTTCTATGCAATTGGCGGCAATTGCATCCCATCTAAAAGATATTGAGCAAATTCGCGCTGATAAACATGCACTTCAAAACACGATTGAAAGCTTAAAAGTGCAATATACTACGGCGCGTGTAGAGCGATTACGCAATGAATTTACCCGAGAGGGTACGCTTGAAGTTGACCATACCATTAACTGTAAGCGCACTGAAACACTGGCGGCATGTGAGCAGAGCGGTCAGCAAATAGGGCTGAAAAAGGCAACTAAACGTTTTTTAGATCAAATATTTGAAAATCTTACAGAAAAACGTCTTGTTGAACCTAAGCGAGACATGGCAGGGGCACAAGTACAAATTTTAAGTAGTCACGTGATTAAGAGCGCATTTAGCGGGCAAGGTGATTACAACGTCAATTTAAGCGTTACTATGCGCGGAGATGTAAACAGCAGTCGTTTATGTCACTTACTTAGTGTGAATAATAGTTTTTGTTTAGAGTATGGTACCCCGCTGGCAAATACTTATCAGCCAGCTTATAGCACTACTTTCTCTGATAGTCAGTTAACATTCAGCGATAATGGGGATAATAAAGCCGCTGCCGTTGTCGCTAAAACAGTTAATAAAAAGCCTAAAGTGGTCGCTGAGAACAAGAAAGATCAATTAGTTCAGTTAACCTTACGCTCTAATGTACACGGCGATGAAGTATTTATTAATGATATTCGAGTAGGTTCTACTCGTTTGGTGACGAACTTACCACGTGGTTTGCATAAATTAGAAATACGCAAAGAAGGTTACATCCCTTATAAAGCACGTATTGACTTAAAAAAGACACGCACGCTTTTTGCTAAGTTAGAAAAAAAGTCAGAGTCGATTGCTGCACCGACTAAAAAGCGAGAGCAAATAATACAAGCAGATTGTCCTAAGGGAATGGAAATTGATACGCAGCCACCAACAGTGGATTCGTCAGCCGTAATAATCCCTGTTGGCACATTTAAAATGGGCGATATTAACGGCAATGGACTGGAAAACGAGCGTCCTGTTGTTGAAAAAACGATTAGTGAATCTTTTGTCATGCAAAGTAAAGAAGTCACTGTTGGCGCATTTGAAGCGTTTGTAAACGAAACGCAATATAAAACCGAAGCTGAAAAAGGCAAAGGTTGCGCATATTACCTCAACGGCGAACCTGTTTGGGAAGCAAGCTTAAATTGGGGTGCTCCAGGATTTGAGCAAACCAATGAGTTTCCTGCTGTGTGTTTGACAAAAAATGATGCTATTGCTTACGCTGAATGGTTTTCTGATAAAACAGCGCAAACGTATCGTTTACCTACTGAGGTTGAGTGGGAATATGCGGCGCGTGCAGGCACTGAGACAGAGTACCCATGGGGTAACGAAATTGGTAAAAACCTAGCTAACTGTGGTTGGTGTGGTAGCGAGTGGTCGAATAAACGCACGGCTCCGGTAGGGTCTTTCTCTGCAAATGCATTTGGCTTATACGATACTGTAGGCAATGTATGGGAATGGACTAGCAGCACAGGGAATAAAAAAGATGCCGTTGTTCGCGGAGGTGCATGGAATTTTGCCCCTAGCCTTGCTCGTGCATCAACGCGTTTAATTTTAGCGCCAGATTTTAGAGCTAATTATATTGGCTTTCGCTTAATGAGCGAACGATAATATTTAATGGGGAAGCGGTGCTTCCTCTTTTTAATGATTACAAAGACGGCTGCGCTTTACATTGCTCATTGTGTTGAGAATGTTAAAGTAAGCGCAACTACAATAAGAACGAATTTCAAAGGTCATCCAGCCTCATGTTTAAAAAACTCCGTGGTATTTTTTCAAACGATCTATCGATCGATTTAGGTACAGCCAACACACTAATTTATGTAAAAGAAGAAGGTATTGTATTAAATGAACCTTCAGTTGTTGCTATTCGTCAAGAGCGTGCTGGTGGACCTAAAAGTGTTGCATCTGTAGGTACAGAAGCTAAGCAAATGTTGGGCCGTACGCCTGGTAATATTAAAGCTATACGTCCAATGAAAGACGGTGTGATTGCTGATTTTTATGTTACTGAAAAAATGTTACAGCACTTCATCAAACAAGTGCACAATAATAATTTTATGCGCCCAAGCCCACGCGTGCTTATTTGTGTTCCTTGTGGAGCTACTCAAGTTGAAAAGCGTGCAATTCGTGAATCAGCAATGGGTGCAGGTGCTCGCGAAGTCTACTTAATCGAAGAGCCAATGGCAGCTGCAATTGGTGCCGGTTTACCGGTGTCTGAAGCAACGGGTTCTATGGTGGTTGATATTGGTGGCGGTACAACAGAAGTCGCTATTATTTCACTTAATGGTGTTGTGTATTCATCTTCAGTACGCATTGGTGGTGATAAGTTCGATGAAGCCATTATTAATTATGTGCGTCGTAACTTTGGTAGCTTAATCGGTGAAGCCACCGCTGAGAATATTAAACACCAAATTGGATCGGCATTTAAAACAGACGAACCAGTAGAGATAGAAGTGCGTGGTCGTAACCTTGCAGAAGGCGTTCCTCGTTCGTTTACGCTTAACTCGCATGAAATCTTAGAAGCATTACAAGAGCCACTAATGGGAATTGTAAGCGCTGTCATGGTGGCGCTTGAGCAGTCTCCACCTGAGCTGGCATCTGATATTTCAGCGCATGGTATGGTGTTAACTGGCGGCGGCGCATTACTAAAAGATTTAGATCGCCTGCTAATGGAAGAAACGGGCATTCCAGTGGTTGTTGCTGATGACCCACTTACGTGTGTTGCACGTGGCGGCGGCAAGGCCCTTGAAATGATTGATGTGCACGGTGGTGACGTTTTTAGTTACGATTAATGAAATCAATGTTTGAAAAAACGGTTTCTTTGCAACTGCGACTTTTTGTCGCAGTGCTTTTGAGTATCGTATTGATCCTTGGAGACAAGTACACGCAAGGTGGCGAGAACATTCGTACTAGTTTGAATACGTTGGTTAGTCCACTTATTTATGTTGCTAACCTACCTTACGAAGTATTTAGCTTTAGCGCCAAAAGTTTGCATACCCGTGAGCAGTTACTAACCGAAAACGAAGCACTCAAAAAGAAGCAAGTATTGCAAAGTGAGCAAATCCAGCAGTATGAGTTTTTAGCAAAAGAGAATCAAAAACTTCGTGCATTACTTGGCTCTTCCTCTAAACACACCAATCGTAAAATTATTGCTCAAGTACTTTCTGTTCATTCAAATCCTTATAGTCACCAAGTGGTGATAAATCGGGGAACCACCGATGGTTTAAGCGAAAGCCAAGCGGTGATTGATGATATGGGGTTAGTCGGGCAGTTGACTAAAGTTGGTTCAACAACCTCGCGAGTGCTGTTAATTACAGATACTACCCATGCAACACCGGTGCGTATATTACGAAACGATGTGCGCACAGTGGTTGAAGGTATCGGTAAAATTAACGTGCTAAAGCTATCACATGTGCCGCATAGCTTAGATGTGCGTATTGGTGATGTGCTGGTGACCTCTGGCCTAGGAGGGACCTTTCCTGAAGGTTATCCAGTTGCGGTGATCACCGAAATAACTCGTGATGAAGGCCAACCTTTTGCGCAAGTATTTGCTGAGCCGATAGCTCAATTAGATCGAATTCGGTTATTAGTGGTGTTATGGCTAAATCAGCAGGAGTTGATGGGTGATGATTAACCGTCATATGCTCTTAATCGCATTAAGTATTTTCTTTGCATTAGTAATGGCGCTAATGCCGTTACCTTTTTCACTTGAACCATTTCGTCCTGATTGGGTGCTGTTGGTGCTTATGTACTGGTCTTTAGCTTTACCGCATAGACTAAATATAGGGACTGCTTGGGTTGTTGGGTTATTAATTGACTTAGCAACAGGCTCCTCATTGGGTGTTAATTCCTTAACTTATTCAGTGTGTATTTTTGTTACTGCAAGTAACTTCCAAAAAATTCGCAATTTTTCATTGTGGCAACAAAGCCTACTTATAGGCTTGTTCTTAACGCTTTACCACTTAATGCAGTTTTGGTTAAATCACTTTTTACTTGGCGTTTATTTTAGCCCACATTACTTATGGCCTGTATTAACAGGCATGTTGAGCTGGATATGGGTATTTTTATTACTTCGAAAATACCGTAGACATTTTAGGATCAGATAATGACTTGCGCAGTATATTTAGCCTCCGCGTCTCCCCGTCGTAAAGAGCTTCTAACCCAATTGGATATTGAATTTTCACAGTTTAGTGTTGATGCCGATGAAAGTCAGCTTGCTAATGAACTCCCGCATGACTATGTAGAGCGTTTAGCGCGTTTAAAGGCGCAAATGGGCGTAGAGCAAGGTTATACTGACCGGCCAGTGCTAGGTAGTGATACTGTGGTGGTGATGGATAACCAATCATTATGTAAGCCTCGAGATAAAGACGATTTTACTCAAACCTTAAAGCGCTTATCAGGGAACACGCACCAAGTGTTAACTGCCATCGCTTTTGCTACATCAGATAAAGTACTCAGTTGTGTGGTCAGTACAGATGTCACCTTTAAAACGCTCAGTGATGAAGAAATACATGCTTATTGGCAAACGGGCGAGCCTCAAGATAAAGCCGGTGGTTACGGTATCCAAGGGTTAGGTGGGCGCTTTGTAACGCATATTTCGGGTAGCTATTTTGCCGTTGTCGGCTTACCTTTATATGAGACAGAACAATTATTAAATACATTCTTAAGAGGGTAGCATGAGTACAGAACTACTGATCAATGTCACGCCAAGTGAAAGTCGCGTTGCCCTAATCGAAAACGGTGTATTACAAGAAATTCAGCTAGAGCGTATTGGTAATTTAGGCATAGTGGGCAATATTTACTTAGGTAAAATAAGCCGTGTTCTACCGGGAATGCAAGCCGCTTTTGTTGATATAGGCTTAGAAAAAGCGGCTTTTTTACACGCTTCAGATATCGTCAATAGTGCCTCTATTGTGGAAGGTGTTGATGATGAGCCAATTAAAAAAGTCCAAGATATTCGTGAGCTTGTTCGCCAAGGTCAGTACATTATGGTGCAAGTGGTTAAAGACCCACTGGGCAGTAAAGGTGCACGCTTAACTACTGATATTACTATACCGTCACGCTATTTAGTATTTATGCCAGATGCGACACATGTGGGTGTGAGTCAACGTATCGAAACGGAAGAAGAACGCGCTAGGCTGAAAAAAATTGTTGCTGAATATGGCGATGAAAACGGTAGCTTTATTGTTAGAACTGCCGCAGAAGGCGCAAGTGAAGTAGAGCTACGTCATGATGCTGCGTTTTTAAAAAAACTGTGGGATAAAATAGTTTCTAAGCGCCGTAAAACCAGCAAAGCCAGTATTTTGCATGAAGATCTTACGTTGGCTTTTAGAACGTTACGTGATTACGTAGGTGAAGATATGGAGCGCATTCGTGTTGACTCTAAGCTTACCTACCAAGAGCTTAAGCTGTTCACTGAAGAGTTTGTGCCTTTGTTATCACAAGTGCTTGAGTATTACCCAGGTGAGCGCCCCATTTTCGACTTATTTGATGTAGAAAGTGAAATTCAAAAGGCATTGCATCGTAAGGTGACTTTAAAGTCGGGTGGTTACCTGATCATAGATCAAACAGAAGCTATGACCACAGTTGATGTTAATACCGGTGCATTTGTTGGTCACCGTAACCTTGAAGAAACTATTTTTAATACCAATGTTGAAGCAACCTCCGCTATTGCCCGTCAACTAAGGCTGCGTAATTTAGGCGGTATTATTATTATCGACTTTATTGATATGGTCAGCGATGAGCACAAGCGCCGGGTAATGCACTCATTAGAATCTGCGCTTTCTAAAGATCGAGCTAAAGCCAATATTAATGGTTTGTCAGCATTAGGGCTGGTTGAAATGACCCGCAAGCGAACTCGCGAAAGTTTAGAGCATATACTGTGTGATGTATGCCCAGCATGTTCAGGGCGTGGCTCACAAAAAACAGTCGAGACAGTCTGCTATGAAATTCTTCGTGAAATAGTACGTGTTAATCGCGCTTACGATGCGGATAAGTTTGTAGTGTATGCTTCGCCTGCAGTATGTGAAGCGCTATTAAATGATGAGTATCATAACCTCGCCGAATTAGAACTATTTATTGGAAAGCAGGTCAATATTCAAACCGAAAGTTTATACAGCCAAGAGCAGTTTGATGTGGTAATGATGTAATGAAATTTAAAGCGGCCTGTTTTTATTGTGTGCGAAAATTATGGCAAATAAGTGCTGTAATTTTAGTACTACTGGCCGTGATTGTTTCTATTTTAAAATACACCTTACCCTACGCGAACGATTATAAAGGAGATATAGAAAGCTACCTTGATGATAAGTTTGATATTAGTTTATCTATAGGTGCTATATCAGCAAGTTGGCAAGGCAGTGGTCCCGCTTTAGTACTCGAAGAATTATCATTTAAAGACAACCAAACAGCCCCTATTTCTTTAACCATAGCTAAAACCAGTTTAGAGCTAAACCTTTGGGAAAGTTTAAAGTCGCTGCAGCTTAAATCAAATTACTTTGTGATCAATGGCTTTCATACCAAGGTTAATGTCGCTAATTTATTTGCTGGTAATCAAGATGAAGTTTCATTTGAGCAAAAAGAACTAATAGAAGGACTGTTTTTAGGTGAAACGGGTCACTTTGCAATAGAAAACTCCAGCATCAGCTTTGTACTAGAAGATAACAAAGAACGTAAACTGTTATTAGAAAACATTGTATGGCAAAACCAAGATAAACAGCATCTTGGTAGCGGTAGCCTAGCGTTACCGGGTATTTCTGTGGGTAATTTTGATGCCCGTATTGCGCTCAAAGGTGAAACCTTAGAGCAAATGGTGGGCGATTTATATGTGCAGGCTAATCAGGTTGATGTGTCAAATTGGTTGGCCCAGTATATAAATACTCAAAAGCAGCAACTACATAGTGATTTAAATTTACAAGCATGGCTTAGGCTAGAGCAAGGCTTAGTAAGTGACGTAAAAGTACAGTGGTTACCGAGTGCGGTAAATTGGCAACTCAATGCGCAAACACAAAAGGTCAGCCTAAGTGAAGGGGGATTTCATTTATACCCTGAGCAAAATAGCTGGCGGTTAAAAAGTACCGGCTTAGCGTTTAGTACCAACGAAATAACGTGGCCTAGCCTCGAATTTGAAGCTTTATTAGGCAAGCAAAATAAAATATGGCTACAGCAACTCGATTTAGCCCTATTAAATGATTTAGCAGAATTAACTAATTTTACTGATTTAACCCCTTTTTTAGCTCGCCAACCCAGTGGTGAAATAAAAAACGCGTATCTAGAGTTTGCCGATGCAAAGCAATGGCAGTTGTGGTTTGAAGCCGATGAAATTAGCTGGCAAGAAAAAAACGCCGTACCCGCCGCTCAATCCTTAAGGGTTGATGGATTGGTTAATCAGCAATATGGCCGGATCACTATTTTTGGTGAAAACAGCCACTTAATTACAGGTGCTAGTTTTAGTAATAATATTGACTATAACCAGCTAAACATTGAATTAGATTTAGCTAAGCGCTCAGGCGATTGGCATATTAGTAGTGATAACCTGTGGTTTGATAACAATGAAGTGACCTTAAGCGCACAGATGCAATTAAGTTTAGGTAAAACGCCTCGCTTAGATTTATATGCCGAAGCATTTGCCCCCGATGCTAGTATTGCTGGCCATTATTTTCCCTTAACGTTAATGAGCCCTGAGTTAGTTAGTTATTTAAATGGCGCAATAAAATCAGGTGAAGTAACAAATGCCCAGGTGTTATTTTCTGGTCCATTATCAGGCTTTCCATTTGACGATGGTTCTGGGCAGTTTGATGTTTTAGCGCAAATAGATAATGCTACCTATCAATTCGATCCGGCTTGGCCAGCAGTCACAAATGCCAGTGTAAAGCTGCATTTTGCAAATGAGCGAATGGATATTTATAGCCAGCAAGGCCAACTGGTAAACCTTGACGTTGGCAGTAGTGTACATGTGAGTATTGATGACTTAATGGGCGATGCGCCATTGGTGGTTAGTATTGATAAGCAAGCTGAGCTTGAAAAAATGCACGATTTTTTTGTCGCCACGCCTTTAGCAAATCCATTAGCTGATATTTTTAATGTTGTGCAAGGACAGGGGCTTGCCAGCGCAAACATTGAATTGCTAATCGGCTCACAATTTGAGGGCGGAGCGAGTGTAACTGGTAAGGTTAATTTACTCGACTCACCTCTTTATATTTCTGCTCCCGGTATTTCGCTTGAGCATTTAAAGGGTGAACTTAGCTTTAATAATCAACAAATAAACCTCACCGATGCTACGGCTACATGGCTTGGTATGCCATTAACGATTAACTACACTAGTGACGCAAACGCAGAGGATTATCGCGCTAATATAAATATAAATGCTCAGCTTGATGCGCAAACACTCATAAACCATGGTCAAGGTATTTTAGATGGTTACTTAAGCGGGCAAAGTGACGTTGATATTGCTTTAGAGCTTAATTTTACCGAGCAAGGGTTTAACTATCGTGCCGAAGTTGAATCGCCACTTATTGGCTTAAATAGTTCCTTGCCAGGAGTATATACAAAAAGCAGTGAGCAAATTTGGCCTCTGAGTGCGGTTATTCAAGGTGATGATATCTCTAATCTGATAACTGCACATATTAATGAGTTATTTTATTTCAATGCCATTCTAGACAATACTCAATCGCAGTTTACCAACGCTCATTTTATCATCGGTGAAAAAGACTTAGGGCTTAACTCACAAAATTTAGCGGTGAGTATTAATTTAGCGCAGAGTGAGTTATTACCTTGGATTGATTTAATTGATCAAATTATTAATGTGGCTAAAGCGCAGCCTGACAGTGCCTCGCCGGGCGTGATGCCGCCTTTACATGAAGTGGTTGCGAATATTAACTCTTTTAACGTGAGTGGCATGCAGTTTAATGATTTTGATATGCGTTTATCGCCCCTAAATAATAATTTGCAATTAAAGCTCAATGCCAAAGAGTTAAGAGCCGAAGTGTTTGTACCTAGCGGGCAATCAAGTCAGCCGATTCGAATTAACAGCGACTATTTAAGGCTTAACTTTTTAGATAAACAATCAGAGCAACCGAGCGAAAAATCAACCCCAGAACAACTTGCATGGCTTACAAAATTACCGGCTATTGAATTTGAATGTGCCGATTGTAAAGTGAGTCATTATCAACTTGATAAAGTAAGCGCCTCATTGTTAGGCGATGGTAAAAAGCTGCTTATTTCTGAGCTAGTGGTTGATAAGGGCGACCATATATTACGGACTAAAGGGCAATGGCAGAATGGCCTAACGGCGATGAGCGGTGAACTTAAAAGTGATGATATTGGCGCCTTATTTAATGAGTTTGATATTACCACCACTATTAAAGATTCAAACGCCAATCTAAATTATCAGCTAAATTGGCAAGCGGCACCTTATGATTTAGACATTGCCAGTTTAGATGGCGAAATTAGCTGGGATTTAGGCGAAGGCCATTTAACTGAAATCAGTGATGGAGGTGCACGCGTATTCTCATTACTGAGCCTTGATTCATTAGTGCGTAAGCTAAAGCTTGATTTTAGAGATGTATTTTCTAAAGGTTTTTTTTATAACAGCATGCAAGGCACCATGCAGATAGATAAAGGCATTGCCTATACCCAAGATACTAAAATGGATGGGGTACCTGCCGATCTCTCGATTAAAGGGTATGCAAATTTAAATACCCTTGAAATAGACTACGACTTAGCCGTGGCACCACAAGTAACCTCGAGCATTCCGGTGATTGTGGCTTGGATGGTCAATCCGGTAACGGGGCTTGCAGCTTTAGCAATTGATAAAGTGATTCATTCTGCCCGAGTGATCTCAGAGATCAATTTTAAAGTAACAGGCAAAATGAACGATCCTCAGGTACAAGAGTTAGATCGTAAGAGTCGAGAGGTGACTTTACCGCAAGCAGCACAAAGTCAGCCACAAGCATCCTCAGAGTTAAAACTCAAAGATGCCGAGGTTAGCGCCACACAATGAATAAACAAGGTATAAATTCAGCTCCTAAGATTATTGCATTGCAAATGTGCTCAGGCTTAAATCCTGATGAGAATATTGCAAAATTAAAACAGGCATTGCAAAACTTACCGACAGCTCGCCCGCTGCTAGTGTGTCTACCAGAAGCGTTTTTAGTGTTTAGTAAACACGCTGGTGATACGTTGTTAGTGTCACAGCGTATTGAACAGTACAAACAGCAACTCAGTGAATTGTGCCGTAAACACAACATTTGGTTAAATGCTGGCACCATGCCAGAGCCCTATAACCAACATAAGTATTACGCTGCCTCACACTTGTTTAATAACCAAGGCGATATTGTTGCAAGCTATAACAAAATACATTTATTTGATGTTGAAGTAGATGACCAGACCGGCAGCTACCGAGAATCCGATTTTACTCAAGCCGGCGATGAGGTTGTGGTTGTTGATTCGCCCTTTGGTAAAATTGGTTTAACAGTGTGTTATGATTTGCGTTTTGCTGGTTTATTTAATGCCTTAGTTCGCAAAGGCGCCGAAATTATATTAGTACCCAGTGCGTTTACTGTTCCAACAGGTAAAGCGCATTGGCAGCCGCTACTTGCAGCGCGAGCTATAGAAACGCAATGTTATGTTATTGCTGCAGCGCAATATGGAACGCATGAAAACGGTAGGCAAACTTATGGTCACAGCCTCATGTTATCGCCTTGGGGTGAAACATTAAGTGAAAAATCAACAGGGCTTGGTTTTATTAGTTGCACCGTAGATTTAAACCAGTTACACAAAATTAGACGAGATATGCCGCTGCAATCTCACCAACGATTTAGAGAGCCATTATTATGAATTCGGTTGAACAGCATTTATTACACGACAGCCAGCTAAATCGAGAAGAACTCGAAAAAACATTAGCTTATATTCACCAGCACAAAGTTGATTATGCCGATCTTTATTTTCAATCGAGCCATCATGAGTCTTGGGTATTAGAAGACGGCTTAGTGAAAGAAGGCTCTTATAACGTTGAGCGTGGCGTGGGGGTGCGGGCTGTAAGCGGTGAAAAAACCGGTTTTTCATATTCAGACGCAATCAATCTTGAAGCGTTAAACAAAGCAGCCACGGCAGCACGAAGTATTGCCGATGCCGGTGAAGATAAAGCGGTTAAAGTATTTAGTGACGTGGCTGCAAAGCAGCAGTTTGCACCGCATCAACCAATTTCTAGTATGAGCGATACCGATAAAGTTAATTTGTTACGTGAGCTTGAAAATTATATTCGTGAATTAGCCCCTGATGCTGAGCAAGTTATTAGCTCAATGTCTGCGGTATACGAAGAAGTATTAATTGCAGCCAGCGATGGCACCTTTGCTACCGATATTCGCCCACTGATCCGTTTAAACTGCTCTGTATTGCTAGAGAAGAATGGTCGTCGTGAACGTGGCGGTGCTGGTGGCGGTGCGCGCCTAGATTATGGTTACTTTAAAGAGCTGGTAGATGGTAAGCCGCGTTGGATGGGTTTTGCAGAAGAAGCCGTTCGTCAAGCTAAAGTAAACTTAGAAGCTATTGATGCCCCAGCGGGTACTATGGAAGTGGTATTAGGTAATGGCTGGCCAGGCGTGTTGTTGCACGAGGCCGTAGGTCATGGCCTAGAGGGAGACTTTAACCGTAAAGGCGCGTCTGCGTTTAGCGGTAAAGTAGGTCAAAAAGTTGCTTCAGAGCTATGTACTGTGGTTGATGATGGCACTATGGCCGATCGCCGTGGTTCACTTAATGTAGATGACGAAGGTACGCCTGCAGCCTATAACGTACTTATCGAAAACGGTATTTTAAAAGGCTATATGCAAGACAAAATGAACGCGCGTTTGATGGGGGTAAACCCAACAGGTAACGCACGTCGTGAGTCATACGCGCATTTACCAATGCCACGTATGACCAACACTTACATGTTAGGCGGAGAGCACAGCCAAGCTGATATTATCAGCACGGTTAAAAAAGGCGTGTTTGCCCCTAATTTTGGTGGCGGCCAAGTGGATATCACCTCAGGTAAGTTTGTGTTTAGTGCCTCAGAAGCTTACTTAATTGAAAATGGTAAAATTACTCAGCCAATTAAAGGGGCAACATTAATTGGTAATGGCCCTGAGGTTATGCAACAAATCTCTATGGTAGGTAATGATTTAGCGCTTGATAAAGGTGTAGGTGTTTGTGGTAAAGACGGTCAAAGTGTACCAGTAGGCGTTGGCCAGCCAAGCCTGAAAATAGATAACCTAACCGTGGGTGGCACGGCTTAATTTTATTACAAAGTCGTTATAAAAAACCGCGTTTTGAAGTGACCCCATAAAGTTGGACTCATTTCTAAGCGGCTGCCAAGGCCTGATTTCGATACTGTATCGGACTCAGGCCTTTTAGTTTCAGTTTAATACGCTCATTGTTGTAATAGTGGATATATTCTTTAATTTTTTCAATAAGATCATTCACGTCTTTAAACGTTTCGTTGTGGTACATCTCACTCTTCAATATGCCGAAGAAGTTCTCAGCAACCGCATTATCTAAACAATTTCCTTTTCTAGACATACTTTGTTGCAATCCTTTTTCCTTAAGGTGATTTTGATATTGTTTGTTTTGATATTGCCACCCTTGATCTGAGTGTACAACTGGCTTTTCATTTGGCTTCAACCTAGCAGTTGCTGTTTTAAGCATGTCAGTTACCAAAGGGAGTGCAACGGATTTTCTGACTTCGTAACTGATTACCTCTTGGTTGAATAGGTCAATCATAGGCGATAGATATACCTTCTCATTATCCACTTTAAACTCCGTCACATCCGTCACATCCGTCACCCATTTTTGATTTGGCTTCTGCGCTGTAAACTCGCGGTTAAGCGTATTTTCTGCGATTTTACCCACTTCACCTTTATAGGATTTATAGCGCTTAGGCCTTACTTTTGACTTGAGCCCTAACTCATTCATCAACCGTTGAACGCGCTTATGATTAACAAGTACCCCCATTGCTCTCAGGGCACTCGTAATTCTGCGATAGCCATATCGCCCTTTATGCGCGTGATAAATATCACGTATTTTTACCAGTAAATCATTGCTTGCACAGGGTTGCTTACAAGTAGTGCGATGATAATAGTAAACACTCTTTGGCAGCCCTGTAGCCTTTAAAAGGTGTCGTAAGCTATGCTTTGCCTTGAACTCTTCGACGACTATCGTTTTGTCTTTGCTTTTTTCTTTCTGGCTTGAGCCAAGGCTTCTAACTTTTTTAGCACATCATTCTCAGCTCGTAAGTATGCTAATTCTTCTCGTAACTCCTCCTCAGTCATTTGCTCTACTAGTTTTGATGAAGAAGAATTATTTGTCATGAATGGCTTACCTTTTTTCTGTGGTTTAAGACGGGATATACCATCACGAGCATAAAGCTTTTGCCATTGAAAGAGAATGCCTGGGGACGATAAATCGAAGAAAGCACTGGTATAACCGAGTGACCAACTGTTTGCTGTCATCGTTTTTAACACTTCAGCCTTAAATGCTAGAGAATAAGGTTTGTGAACAGACCTGAAGCTTTCAGCGCCATGAATTCGATAAATAGCGGTCCAATATCGGACCTGCCTATCTGTAACATTAAATCTGTTACTTACCGCCGAAGAGCTTTCAGACAAAGCGAGTTCAGCTATTTTGAGCTTGAAAGCTCGGTGATGTTTGGACATAAAAAGACCCCCAGTAATTGGAATGTCCAACTATTGGGGGTCACTTCATTTTTACGCGGTTTTTATTTTAAGAATTAAAGCTCAAAAGGAGCAACACCGACAGCTTGCATTGTGTAACCTACTTGGGCGATTTCGCCAGACCAAGTTTGCGTTTTAATAATACCCGTTACAACAATCGCATCGTATAAGCTATCGATAGGAACACCGCCTTTAATGGTCACATGAACCAGCTGATTTGGCGGCGGGGGTGGCACATGAATACAGGCACCAAAGTAAGGGACTAATAAAAACTCGGTGATAAGTTCGCTATCGCCTTCAAGAGGTACAACAAAACCAGGTAAGCTAACAGACTGCCCATCAAGTGCTTTAACAACTGGCGCGTCTAAATCAGGTTGCACCCAGTTTTGTTCACTGCCTTCGTGATTAGCTTGTGCTTGAGTATCTATTTGTACATGGCCCTCGGGTATGAGGTCTTCCCAAAAAATTTCCTTGGGTGGATTTGCAATGCTAGCAAAGCTAATTAGCACTGCGCTTAATAGCATTAAAGAGTGTGTAGTTACTTTAAACAACGTCATGATCATCCTAAAGTTTATATTTTTATACTCATACCATCACTGAGAGAATAAAAGTAAGCGCGTGTAGCGGGGATCAAGCCAATAATAAATCCCGCAGCCATAATAACGCCAATCAAAGTGAGTTCATAGTCAGAGAGCATGCTGATATTAATACTCACTCCAGCTTGGCTTTGTAAGTAACCCGCGGTCGTACCCATAAGCGCATAAAATAGAGTGCAACCTACTAAGCAACCTAAAAAGGTGGTAAGCAGTGATTCCATACTGATCAGCGAAAATAATTGCCAAGGGCGGGCACCCACAGAACGCAGTATTGCCAGTTCTCTGCGGCGTTGATTAAGGTTAGCAAGTAATGTGGTTAACATACCGAGCAAGCTAATAATGACCACCACAAATGAAAATAACAGCAGTATTTTTTCTATTATTGCCAGCATTTCCCAAAGCTCTTTTAAAGTGACTGTGGGCATAATCGCTAATAGAGGCTCTTGTTTATATTGGTTAATGTTGCGCCTAATTTGTAGCGTATAAAGCGGTGAGTCGAAGCCCATTAAAAAGGCGGTAATTTGTTTTGGGTGCCCAATTAATGCATGGCTCGAGTGATCATGATGATCGTCATGATCATGATGGCCGCCACCATGGATCAGCTCAATTGCCGCCAGTGGCACATGCAAGGTTTTATCCACCGGGGTACCGGTAGGCTTTAAGATACCAACCACTTTAAAAGGGTTATCGTCATGATGATGAAAGCTAGTATTGCCCATACCATGAGAAATAACGATTTCATCACCAATTTGATAAGCTAATTTTTTTGCAACCTCACTACCTATAACAACTTCATTGATGCTAGAAAAAGCCTGCCCTTGTTCAAATGCTAAGGGCTGTTTTTTAGCAAATCGATAGTTCTTAAAATAATCGAGTGTGGTGCCCAAGACTGCTTGGCCTTTGTGGCTATCTCCAAGGCTGATAGGAATACTCCACTTAACCCCGCGCTGTTTTGTTATGTATTGATAGCTTTGCCAACTCACCCCATTGTTGGTATGGCCAATTCTAAATACCGAGGAGAGGAGTAATTGAATATCGCCAGTGCGTGCGCCAACAATTAAATCGGTACCCGAAATGGTATTACTAAAACTACTTTTAGCATCTACGCGAACTCGCTCAATACTGAGTAATAACATGACGCTAATCGCAATAGTGAGCAATGTCAGTAATACGCTGGCACGTCTATTGAGCAAACTTTTATAGGCAAGTTTAAATAAAATCATACATCACCTTGTAAACTTACTAAGTCGATTGTGCGGCTAAAGAGTGGCTTTAATGTTTCATCGTGACTGACAAAAACAAGCGTGCTGTTACTTTTTTTTGCTTGTTCAAATAGCAGCTTAATAAAGCTTTCACGATTTTGGGTATCAAGTGCTGAAGTAGGCTCATCGGCAATAATAAGTTCAGGGCTGCCTATAAATGCGCGTGCTGCAGCAACACGCTGTTGTTGCCCAATACTTAAAGTGGCAACATTTTGATTATGAAAGTGCGGCTCTAACCCCAGTGCATTGAGTAATCTGGCTGCTTCACTCTCTAAATTATCGGCTTGGCTGAGCACGTGTTGCTGACGCTTTTTCGAAAATTGGCACCCTAAACACACGTTTTCTAATGGGGTTAAATAAGGTAGTAAATTAAAGTTTTGGAAAATATAGCCAATATGATCAGCTCTAAATGCATCGCGCTGTGCGTTGGTGAGCGCACTTAGGTTTTGGTTTAAAACACAAAGTTGGCCGCTAGTGGTTACATTAATGCCTGCTAGTAGCGCTAGTAAGGTAGATTTACCACTACCGCTTGGACCATGTAAAAAAACATGTTCCCCGGCATTAATCGTAAGCTGCTTAATAGCGAGAGTCGGGGTGACTGCGCTTTTTTGCCATTTGAAAGAGACATTTTCAAGGTTGATCATAACGGCTTACCAACTCCAATAGTTAAGTCTTTTGCGCATTTTAAATTGTCTAATAAAATTAAGCGGTTTTGCTTTGAGCTTTTCATCACTATGCAACAGTTCATTGGTTGCGCAAAGTACTCGTTGGCTTGATTTACCATCTGTGTATGGGTGTAATTCTTGGCAAAAAGCTTCAATATTATCCACAAGTTCTTTTGGGTAAGTTAGTGCGGAGTCTATTGCGGCTTCAACGTTATTTTTATCAGTAATATCCAGTAAGTGTTTTTCAGGTGCTTTATTGCAAAACGTTACAACTGGTTTTCGTTGTACCAAAAACATCAGTAATATGGATGAAGTGTCGCAAAGCATTACATCAGCAGATTGTAATAAAGGAATAACATTGTCTGTTTCAACAAAGGTTAGATTGTCATTACTTAACGCTTTGTATTTATCAACCCACTCTTGTGCCATTTTAGGATGAAACTGAACTAAGAGTCGCCATTTACCGCTTTCACTAAAGTGTTTTATTTGTTCATAAAGTTTAGGTGCAAGAGATAAGCGTTTTGAGAATGTAGAGCAGATCAATACTGTTGGGCGAGAGTCTGTTTCATCAATGTGGCTAGGCTTTGAGTTACCGTTAAAAAATTGATCTAGGGGAGGCCAACCTGTTTCTACTACCTTAAAATAACCCAATTTTTTTTGTAACGCCGTAAATGGAGCCGTTGTATTTGGGCCTTGTGTACAATATAAATCAAAGCAGCCCCGCACTTTAAAGTGATCGTTTTGGCCTTTTTTATTTAGCTTTCCAGCATCAAAGCCGTGAAAAACAGCCACTTTCTTTCCGGGAAAAAATGTAGGGATGGAGTTCGCTGGTGCAAAGGTTGCGTCAGGCGCCCATTGATTTATTTCGTGGATGGAGCTTAGCGTTTTTTCATCACTTTTTAGAAAGTCAGGATTAACATTATCGCCTTCTAAAAACCATTTAACTTCCCCTCCTTGAGCTAATATTTCTGCTTGCAAAGGTCTTAAAATAGCGTAGGAATAATTTTGAGAAATATACATTAAATATTTCTTATTCTTAGTGGCAGTTAAATAGTTCAAGCTAGCTCCTTAGGGCAAGTAATCATTCAAGTTTACCCCAATGTGCTAGCTAGATAAATATACTGAGATGATTTGTTTTTAGCCTAAGATTGAGCTTTGTGGTTGGCTAGATTATTATAGAGCGCCTAACCCCAATTCCATACTTTGCTCTTTGAGCATGCCAAACCCCGGAGATAGCATGACTAGCTATAAAGTTTTAGACGTAAACGATGACTTACCCATTCGTACCAAAGGTAAAGTACACAGTGGTAAAGTGCGTTCAGTTTATTGGTTAACCGATGCAGATAGTAAACGCTTAATAAATGAAAAAGGCTATAACGTACCTGCCGATACTGAACTTGCCATTATGGTTATTTCAGACAGAATTTCTGCTTTTGATTGCATATGGCAAGGTGAAAATGGGCTAAATGGCGTGCCTGGTAAAGGGATTGCATTAAACTCAGTGGCCGCTCATTGGTTTAACATGTTTGATGAAGCTGGTTTGGCTGGCAATCATATTGTTGATATTCCTCATCCTTATGTATGGATTGTTCGTAAAGCCAGTACAGTTAAAGTTGAAGCGATTGCTCGTCAATATATTACCGGCAGTATGTGGCGTGACTACGCCAAAGGCGAACGACACTTTTGTGGTTTACAACTTCCTGAAGGCTTAAAAGCGAATCAAAAGCTTGCACAGGTGCTTATTACTCCTTCTACTAAAGGCATTATTGAAGGAGTGGCTGATATTCCTGCTGTTGATGATGTAAATATTACGCGTGAGAATATTACAAATAACTTAGATGTTTTTAATTTTAAATCGGCTGACGATGTCGCCAAATACGAAAAATTATTGGTAGAAGGGTTCGAGCTAATTAGTAATGAGTTAGCTAAGCTCGGGCAAATTTTTGTTGATACTAAATTTGAATTTGGTTACGTAGAAGATTTAAATGGTGCGCAGCAACTTATTTATATTGATGAAGTAGGGACACCCGATTCATCACGTATTTGGGATGAAGCATCTTATAAAGATGGCAAAATTGTTGAAAACTCAAAAGAAGGTTTCCGTCAACTATTAATTAATAACGTGCCAGAGAGCGATGTGTTATTAAATAAAGACCGTATGGCTGAGCGTGAGCAGTTAGCAAAAGATTATATTTTACCTGAGTCAGTAATGCTTGAAGTGTCTGACACTTATGTGGGCATCGCGAGCAAAATTATTGGTAAAGAGATTATTATACCTAATGATCCGCGCCAAGAAGTGATTGCTATTTTAGATGCTGATTACGGTTTAATCGTTAAATAACGTAGTAAGTAGACAGATATAGCAAAGCTCATTTTAACTAATAAAAAAGTATTTATTTTAAGTAACTGAGCTATATTTCTTGCAATTAGTGCTCGTCTCTAATTAACTTAACCTATGGTGAATTTTTGGGTGTGGTTATGTTAGAGCGAGCATGGCAAGTTATTGCAAAACGTCGTTATTTATTAGTACTGGGTGTATTGTTTAGTGTATCGGCTTTTGGTAATACCATTAATTTGGTTATTAAAGATCAGCATGACCAAGTATTGCCTAATGCTGTCGTAGAAATAAATCATTTACCTTCTTCAAAAACTTCGGGCAATTTACCCACAGCGGTAATGGATCAAGTTGATAAACAGTTTTCTCCAGAGTTGCTTATTGTGCACCAAGGTCAGTACGTCGACTTTCCAAATAGCGATAATATTCGCCACCATGTTTATTCTTTTTCAAAAGCTAAACCTTTTCAATTAAAGCTTTATTCTGGCCAGCCAGAAGAACCTATTAAGTTTGATAATCAAGGTGTTGTTGTTCTAGGCTGCAATATTCATGACTCCATGGTGGGCTATATTTATGTCGCTAACAGTAATCATGTGTATACCAGTAACGAGCAAGGCCTGATAAAGCTGCAAGTAGACACTTTTCCTGTGCAAGCCAGTGTTTGGCATTCACTGCAAACAGCTCCCTTGGATAATAAAAAACAGTTTAATATAGAATCAACCAGCCCGTTATCAATAACTATAAATACATCTACCCCTGCACCACGTAATACCTTTGGCAGTCAATTTAGGGAAGGCAATGGCCAATAATTTACGCAGTCGTATTACAACGCTTTGCGTTGGCTTGGTATTACTTACAACTTTACTCAGTTTAGTGAGTTTTTGGTGGTCTACGAGTAAGTTTCAGGCAGAAAAAGTCCAGCAAAATATAACGGTTGCGCAAAGCGTTTATAAACAATATTTAAAATCAAAAGAGAGCTTATTATTAACAGCCGCAAAGGTGTTAACCGCTGATTTTGGTTTTAAGCAAGCGGTTGCAACTCGTGATGCCGCCACTATTAGCAGTGTGTTATACAACCACAGTCAACGGATCAATGCGGATCTTATGCTGTTGCTCGATTTATCAGGGCGGTTAGTATCAGCTAATGTTAATGCACAAAATTTTGCCGATAACCTACAGCCCTTAATGGATGAGTTATTAAATAATTCTGAGCAATCGAGCTTTGTGGTGTTAAATAACCAGCTGTACCAAGTGATTTTATTGCCCGTTAAAACTCCCAGAACCATAGCTTACAGTTTGGTCGGATTTAAAATAACATCTGCAGTGGCTACTGAGCTAAAAAGATTAACCGGAATGGAGGTTAGTTTTGTTGCGCAATTAGATAGTTTTGCAGCAAGCTCGTTTGCACCTCAACCTGAAAAATTTCAACCCATAGAATACTTTGAAAATAAAACTACAGCTCGTTTTTTTGCTGAATATTTGGCCTATGAAAATCAACAAATAGCTTTACCATCTTTACAATCGCATCCGATAACCCTACTACTAAGTGCTGATTTAACCTCAAGTTATCGAGATATTGAGCAACTATTGCTAACGCTAGTTACATTGGCCGTGTTAACCATGTTATTTGGTGTGATCACCAGTAGTTTGCTGGCCAATAACTTAACCAGCGGACTTACACAGTTAGCGGTTATCGCAAGGCAATTTGCTAAAGGTGACTACCGTTTTAAATTTGAAGGTAAAAAACAAAGCAGCGAAATAGCAACGCTAGTCAGCGCCTTTAATAACATGGGTAATGATATTAATAAGCGTGAGCAGCAAATTAGTTTTCAAGCACATCACGATACCTTAACGGGGTTTTATAATCGTTCAGCCATGTTGGATTTATTAGCAAAGCAACTCACGAAAGATAAGCGCTACACGCTTGTTGCTATTGATATAAAAGGCTTAAGACACATAAACGACAAGCTTGGTCCACAAGTAGGGGATGGATGTTTAATTGCAGTGGCAAACCGTATTCGTCAATTTTCTGATGAGCTAGGTGGTTTTCATGCGCGAATTGGTGGCGATGAATTCTTAACGATTTACCCCAGTGTGGAGGCTGACCAAGTAAAATGTGCTGTAGCCGATTTGATTGAGCAATTACAGGCACCTTATCAGATTAAAAGCTTAAAAATAAGTTTGCGTTTTAACGCTGGGATTGTGCAGTACCCAGGACAAGGCGTTAAAGCGGACGATTTAATGCGGCGTGTACTTATTGCTGTTGATGCGGCTACAACAAGCCAACAAAGCTTACATTACTACCAAGATGGTGAAGATGAGGCGCACTTAGACCGTTTAATCATGCTTGATGAGCTCAAACAAGCGATTGATGATGATAACGGGCAACTGTTTATGACTTATCAGCCTAAGTTGAATATTAAAAGTCAGAAAATTGATAAGGTTGAGTCACTTATTCGTTGGCAACGTGATGATGGGAGCTGGGTTCCGCCTGAAGTGTTCATTGATTTAGCTGAGCAGTCAGGATTAATTGTGGAACTAACTGCCTGGGTTGTCGATACAGTTATTGCGCAAATAGCCGATTGGTATAAAAAAGGGATTCACTTACAGGCCGCCATTAATGTGTCAGCCCAAGATATTGCGCATGCGGGATTTCATAATTTGTTGGTCGCGACCTTAAAGAAATATCATGTAAGCCCAAGTTCTGTCACTATTGAGTTGACGGAGCGCGATATGATCGAAAATGAAGCTCAAGGTATCAAAGCGTTAGAGAACTTAAAAACTATCGGTGTTAAAATATCACTAGACGATTACGGTGTCGGGCAAACATCATTGGGGCGATTAAAAATGTTACCTATTGATGAGCTTAAGCTAGATAAATGCTTTATTTTAACTTTGCATGAGTCACAAAAAGATCAATACATAGTGCGCTCGTCAATCACACTTGGACACCAACTTGGGTTTTCAGTGGTGGCCGAGGGCGTAGAAACGGCAGCGTCTTTATCATTGCTTCATGAAATGCAATGCGATCATGCGCAAGGTTACTATTTAAGTCGCCCTTTAAAAGCGCAGCAATTAGAACAATGGTTAGAGGAATATCAGCGTGTACATTAAGTTATTATTCGCCTTGGCACTCTCATTTTGTAGTGCGTTAAGTATGGCTGCTACGGGGAAATTATTAGCAACACCTGGGGTGTCTCAAATTGAAGGCAGTGCAGGGGGCGGATTAGTTCCTTGGGCACAATTAGCAGGGTATGCCAGTGAAGACGAATGGGCTGTTAATGGTTTTTGTAGTCGTGCTGATGTTACTGACTACCGTCTTGATGTCTGCGGCATGCAGCTTAACCTATTCAATCGAGTTGAGCTCAGTTATGCGGTGCAGCAGTTTGATGTGCCTGCGCTCAATACCGAAATAGAGCAGTCAATTACTGGAGCAAAAGTACGTTTATACGGTGATATTGTATACAGTAAGTGGCCACAGCTAAGCATGGGGGTACAGCATAAATCACTAGAGGATGGCACAGTAGCAAAGTTAGTTGGCGCAAAAAATACCAGTGGTACAGATGTGTACCTAGCAGCTAGTAAATTACATTTGGGCGCACTTGCTGGGTACAACTGGTTTTGGAATGTGACCACCCGCTACAGTAAAGCCAATCAGCTAGGACTGTTAGGATATGGCGGGGATAATGAGGGCAGCCATATTTTGCTAGAAGCAAGTAGTGCAGTTTTTGTAAGTCGTGAACTTGCCATTGGTGTTGAATATCGACAAAAAGCCAACAACTTGGGGTTAGGCGAACAAGATTGGCGTGATTTATTTATAGCGTGGATACCAAATAAGCATATGAGTTTGACTGCGGCCTATTTAGATTTAGGGCGGATTGCTGGTGTTGATAAACAAACCGGCTGGTATTTATCGGTTACGGGGTATTGGTAATGAAACTGAGTGTATTTATTTTTTGTTGTTTAAGCTTACTTTCAGGGTGTACAACACAACCTAACACTTCTCTGTATCACCAGCTTGGCGAGCGAGCTGGGCTTGAAAAGTTAACTGACAGTTTTATTGCCCAAATAGGCAATGATAAACAAGTGTTTCATTACTTTGAACACAGTAATATTAGCCATTTTCGACAAGGATTTATTAGCCACTTATGTTCGCTGGTGGAGGGCCCTTGTGAATATAAAGGTGACTCTATGGTTGCTATTCATACTGGTATGAACATTAACGAAAAAGACTTTAACCACGTTGTCGATTTATTAATAAATGCAATGAATGAGCAAAATATTCCACATACAGTGCAAAATAAAATTTTAGAAAAAATGGCGCCACTGCGTGGCGAAATTATTAAAATTTAACAGGTCGCAGTCATGCAGCCAATATATTGAACTTCAGTTATAACTTTCTAGTTATAATTGACAGATCAGCTGATATTTTTTTGCGTTGCATATATAAGTTTAACCTGTGTTTTAAATTTCTAATAAATGTACTTTTATTAGAATGCCGACCTGAATTTGTCCTTGCTATTTCACTTTCAAATTGGCTATTAGTGGCAATTGGATATGGCTTAATACCTACGATATTGAGCCCAACTTCACTATGAAACTGTATATCAACATCAACAGGTCTAAAAAATGGCTTTCTGTGCAGAAGTTTCTTAGCCCCCTCAAGAGATAATATATATCCTTGAGCTCCATTTGGGACTTTAAGGTAATTCCCCAAAACAAACTCACTTTCAAGGGGGTGTGTATTAATAAATGCTAAATCTCGGCTATCGGAAAGTTTTATAAAATCCCAATTTTTTAATTTTTCTGCTGATTCAATCGTATTAGTTAAATGCGATTTAATTATAATGTCGTCCTCAAGTATTACGCACATAGGTATCGAGTGTGTAACTATATGCTCCCAGACTCGCATATGGCTAATGTAACAACCTATTTCTCCTAGTGTTAAGTTGCGATGATATGAGTTTTTATTCTTTTTCGGGCAATACCATTTGAGGAGCTCTTGCTCACCAAGATTTTTACCAATAGTAGCTTCAAAGCGTTCAGCACTTATATTAAGATCTTTAAGTCGCTTTTGAACCTCATACCAACGGGATTCACAAGGTTTCATGTTGATAATAAATATCGAAGTTTTCATTTTTTAATTATTTTATTGTTTGTAGCTTAATAGTCTTTAAGCGAAATAGATTCATTTAAAAAATCCAGTATATGT
>NZ_LYRQ01000039.1:0-45847 GCF_001661605.1 Pseudoalteromonas sp. MQS005
TAATCACTTTTATATATCTTTAAAGTTTTAGATCACAATAATAGTTTGTTGCCCAATCAATTAAATTAGAAGAGAAAATATTATGGCAACACATAAAAGTGCATTCAGTAATGCCGGTATTAACGAAGATCCTTTATTTATCGGAATATCAAAAGCGATTTATAAAGTAGCAAGTAGTGACCGCAGCTCAATTCATCATATTAGGTATACGGTAATTTATGTTATCTACAATACAGCAGTAGTATCTGATGATAATAATTTTATTCAGATGCTGATTGATCTAGCTAAAACGCGTGAAGGCCTCATTCTTATTTTTGAGCAGTTAATTGTTAATAACACCTTTAACTCACAAAACCTCTCTCCCAAAAGTAATGTAAATCACTAAATTGAAACCAAAAAAAAAGACTGCTTAAAAGCAGTCTTTTCTATTTTATTGCTGTTTACCTAGCTGGTGGTGCATCCAAATGAAGCTACCAAAGAAAATAACGAAACTAACTAGCCCCGTTATTAACCCAAAAATCTGAATTTCATTCATCTTTCACTCCTCGGGTGGATTGCAAAAGCTTATATATAAACCTATCACAACCGACACGACGACACAAATTAATGCAA
Source organism: Pseudoalteromonas sp. MQS005 (assembly GCF_001661605.1). NCBI lineage: Bacteria > Pseudomonadati > Pseudomonadota > Gammaproteobacteria > Alteromonadales > Pseudoalteromonadaceae > Pseudoalteromonas > Pseudoalteromonas sp. MQS005. The sequence continues at coordinate 613 of NZ_LYRQ01000039.1, forward strand.
ATACAATCTTAATTGCACCTTGAATTTGAATTCCACTACATGTTTTACCATCGAATCCACACGGTCCAAATAAATCAGTGAATCCTGAAACTGTAAGTTCAGGGATAAATCCAACAATTGTAGCTAACAAGATTAACTCGATCATTATTCTCGATAGCTTTTTATGCATAATCACTCCAAGAGTGTTTATTGATTTTTTTCATATCAACTCCACAAAATAAAGGGAGCTGCCCATAGAGGGAGATAGCTCCCTCTATGGGTTAAAATTTACACTTCAAAAAGCAGTTCAGCCGCTTGCGAGGCCTGGCTAAGTGTAGCGTTGTTTAGTTGCACCAGATCAACGCACTTTCTATTTTTTTCAATTAACAGAAAATGCGTTGTCTTGGCCACAAAATGCCTGATTACCACTCCAGCGTAAAAACTGTTTCGATAAGCAGCAAAATGAGAAAGGTTAGAACCTCCCGCTTTTGCCATGGCGATATGATGTTTACTCATGACTCCTCCAAAGAAATTAGAGGGAGTAACCCCCATTGGGAGTTATCTCCCAATGGGTTATTTGTTACTATTAAAAGCGAACGTCGATCTCAATATCACCAACCGGCTTACAAACACATGGCAATATCTCACCTTCGTTTATAAACCCAATTGGATCTTCAATATAATCAACACGCCCTTTTAAAAGCGTAGTTCGACACTGACCGCAAAACCCTGATTTACAGTGTGATGCGGGTGCTACATTGTTGAGCTCAAGAGTGCACAACAATGTTTTTCCAGTGTCTTTAATTGATTTGCCAGCTATTTTTATCATTCGCTCGCTCCTGTATAAACAGAAACGCTCTGTGGCAAAGTAAAGGGAAACCCTTGCTTACCTAATGATACATAAACATCAAGCCAGTCAATGCTTTTTGAACCTGCAGGAATGTCCTGCTGTGGCTCATAAATATCAACAACTTTACCTTCCCTACGTAAACGAGATGCTAGCGCTTGCGCTTTCTCAAGCCCTGCACCAGATCTGTCTTTGTCAGCAAAGATAATCACTGTAGTTACGTTCTCAGGGATCTTTACCATTTCTAGTAAGGAGTCTGAATAACATGACCACATAGGCATACCTGTTGCTTCTCTGATTGCTAACGCTGTTTCAATACCTTCGCAAAGACCAATATACGTTTCTTTGCTTCCGGTGATAGGTTCATCAATTTTTATTGAACAGCCACCTATATAGCTTGGTGGTGGCATAAGCTTTTTAGGTTTTTCCACATTAGCTTTGTGCCCATTACTATCTAAAAAGGTGCGGTGAATCGTAATGCGATTACCATTAACGTCAGTCATAGAACCAAGTAAACCATGAAGTTTAACTGGTTTAGATTGACCATCCCCCCACCAAAGCTCATCAGCGTAACCGAGAGTAAAAGGTAACGTTTTTGCGTCCGTTTTAAGGCCGCGACTAGATAGATAAGCTTGGACGCGACCTGTTACATCATGTGCTGCAGGTATTGCGTTATTGAATAACTTTTCTAGCTTAGCTACTCTTTTTTGTTTCTCATCTTCATTCAGGCCTTTAGGCTGAGTGCTTTTAACTGCTTGAACATATTCACGAGAAACAGTAGATAAATCACCACCACATATATCGATAATCTTGTCTAAGGCTTGCCCTTTAGAGCAACCTTCTACAAATGCGATTACATCGATACCACCGGGTAATGCACCTACATCATTGTGATAGCCTCCACCTGACTGTGACCAATCACGGAAAAGGCGAAACTTAGTTCTGCCATCTCCAGTTTTCGGGCATGGTACTTGTGGTGATCCACCATGATTATTTGATCTAGAAACGGCTTCATTAAGTCCTGGGTAGGCAGAGTAGACTGTAGACCACCCGCCTTGTGCGCTTACCAAAGCAAGAACTCTATCTAATTTTGACTCTAACATTACAACTCTCCTATTCATCAAGACGACCCTAAAGCGTCCTGAATGCAAGGCGCTTTAGATGGTCGCCTCGAATAAAAAGAAAAGTTAGCCCAAAGGCTAACTTATACTTTAGCCTTGGGCTTGAGCGGTTTGTTGTCCTTCAAATAAAGGACCCCACTTAGCACGTAATGAAAGAATCGATTTTCCATCTTTATGTACCTCTCTCAGTGTTGAGTTAGGTAGTGAAGATGGTATTGGCATGATTGCCTTTTTGGTTAATGTATTCATGTGTATCTCCTCCAAAGAGTACAAAATTTAGAGGGATACATCCCTTATGGGAGTATCCCCCATAAGGGTTGGTTGATTTTTTAAAGTTAAATTAATCCGCGCTCAGCAAATGATATGGTTCGTTCGCCAACAATTATATGATCTAAAACGTCAACATCGATTAACGATAATGAGTTTTTAATTTCATTGGTTATAGCCTTATCAGCTTGTGATGGTTCAGCGATACCGGAAGGGTGATTGTGAGCAAGAATAACCGCTTTAGCGTTTTTTCCTAGTGCACTTTTTACAATCTCTCTTGGGTAAACGCTGGCACAATTAATTGTCCCAGTAAAAAGTATTTCTTTATCTATTAATCTATTTTGAGAGTCTAGGTAAAGTATATAAAACACTTCGTGATCTAAGCCCTTTAAATAAACATCAAGATAATCATAAACCGCCTGAGGGCTTGTAAAAACAGCACCTCGTTTGAATCTATAATTTAAAATCTTTTTGGCAGCTTGAATAATCTCATCTGACGAAAGCTCAGAAGTTATTATGTATTTGCCGGTTGCTTCATTTAGTTGCAAGTTTGAAATATTCATTGTGTCTCCTCCAAAGAAACGATTTCGGAGACAATTACCCAAAGGGTGAATTATCCCCAGTGGGTTGGTTGATTTATTGATAAGTGAATGTGAAAAAGCAAAGCTTTTAAACATTAGTTTTAGGGTAAACCCAAAGTAACAACTAGAGATTGTTACTTGCTCTACTCAAATACAAGGAAATGAGTAGCTTTAATGTCACGCTTTACTCAACACCAAAAGGTGAAGTTGATAGCAAGATGCTAGCAGTTAGTAGAGTGAGTGACAGAAAATCTTTAAGGCATATAGCCGCATTTTAAAACATTTATATTGCTTTAAAATGCGTCCAGAAGGGCGCATTAGGTTGGTTATCAAGCAATTAGTTTCGATTTAACTGCTAGTTTTAAAGTTTTGGGTAAATCCATTGCATCTTTAATGCTAATAAATTCTTGTTCCTCAAAACCGATTAGCTTTGATGCACATATACCTAAACAAACAACATTAATGTCGAGTGTCTCAGCAATCTCAAGTGACTCTTGAACAAACTTAAAGTCACTGGTATCACCATCAGATATTATAATCAAAAGCTTTTTTTGCTCTTTCCTTAACGCTAATCGACGCAAAGAAGTATGCATTGCTATGCCTGTTAAAGTACCACCAGATGAACTAACTCTGAAATTAGAGATAGAAGCTCTGGCTGTGGCTTCAAAAGGCTTTACAGACAGCATATCTCCTGCTGAATAATATAAACACTCACTACTAACTCCTTTTAGCTTATCAATCGCTAGATTAATTGCTAATGCTGAATTATTAGCGTGCATCATCATCGTTTTATCCATTGAGCTAGAGCGGTCAACAAGTAAAGATATAGCCATGGTAGGTGCTTTTGTTACACGTTCTGTTTTAAAAACATTATAATTTCCAGCTTTTATACCTGCCAGTCTATTGCAATCAATGTTGTGACCATGCTTTGCATAACTTATCGAGCGGTTATCCAAACCATAAATCACTTTATGTAGCTCTCTACTAATAGGTGTTGATAGCTTTTTTGCAAAATCTATATCAAGCGGGCCGGTTGTTTGGTACTCGCCTTTATTCAAAATACTTGGTACATAAAAGTCAATGTCACTAGCATTTGAATCATTTTGGTGATCAATAGATTTTTTTTCCAACTCTTTATTAACGCGCTCATGCAAATCATCCATTAAATCAGATGAACTCGCATTTAAGCTTGCATTAATAAAGTCTTTTATTTCCTGCTCATCATGGCCACTTGAGTCACCGTCTTGGCTGTCATCTGAGTCACCGTCTTGGCTGTCACCTGAGTCACCGTCTTGGCTGTCACCTGAGTCACCGTCTTGGCTGTCATCTGAGTCACCGTCTTGGCTGTCACTTGAGTCACCATCTTGGCTGTCATCTGAGTCATCTAAGTTCAGTTTTTTTAACCAATCAATAATTTTTACAGTTAAATTAAAGCTATCCTTATTTGAGTCTAGATCAGGAATTGTATTTAGAAGTCTGATTAATTCATTGGTAGACTTATCACCAATTATTGAAGACAGTATTTTCACGGCAGAGTCACTAAATTCTTTAAGTTGACTTTGCTCACAAAATACACACCTTCCGTAATATAAAATTACAGCTTGAATAATCATTGCAGGGTTAGTTATGGAAATAGGGTCACAAAACCATTGTCGGTTCATTGCTTGAGTAACTAAGCGTTTTAAGTTAATAAAAGCTCCTGGCCACTCTCCACATACTTTTCTTTCCATTCTAACGTCTTCAATAGCATTTCTAACGCCATTAAAAAACTCCCCTTGCTGATGGGAGCGTTTAGTCCATTCAGCGCAAGTCCATTGTATATGGCCTACTTCATGGTCTATCGCTCCCTCTAGCAACTCTAAATAATCTTTGTCATTAAAGTCACCAACCGGCAAAGTAATACTCGAAAAATCCGTGTATGCACTTCCGCCAAATATTCTGACTTTAATGTCACCTCGATTGCTCATTACGCGTGTCAGCGTGCTGAACTTCTTTAGCAAATTTGATTTATTCATTTTTTTCCTCCAAAGAAAATTATTTGGGGAAATACACCCATAAGGGATGTATTTCCCTCATGGGTTGGTTGTTACCAGTCAAATCCGAAGTCATTAACTGAGCTTGTTCTCTCAACTTTTTCTTCATTATTTTCTGGTACTACTTGCGGTGCGTCTTTATGTATAAGCTGTTGCTCAACATTAGACGTATCATTAGTAGGGGTTGGTTTTGCAGGCTCATCATCTAAATGAACCTCCTGTTCTGGTTGGAATGTAAATTGCGGTTTACCTTGCGCGTGAAGCTTTAAGGTATCTTCATTAGCCATCACTAGTAACCAGTTTGTTAGCTCAGTGAATTGATGACCTTCGATATAACCTGAATTAGGTAAGTTGTTTAGGACCTCCTGAATTGTATCAACTACATTTTCAATACCATTATCAATAAAAGATAAGTCAACTAACTTATTCATCATACGCCTAAAAGGTGAACGTACTTTTTGACTTACTCTATTGACAGGTGTTTTGTCTTTGAACCAGTTTGTTTTATAAACGCCAGAGGCCTCTTTAGCAATCTCTTGCCAAAGCGTATCGGCCACATCGTCATTGATAAGATCTTCATCTTCTTCAAACAGTGCTTTCATTGCCAAAGGCTTGGTGAAAGATAGTTTAAATTTGGCTTCAAATTCGTTGCAAGACAATGCATATTTTTGAATGAGAGCTGCTATCTCAGCATTCTCATTCATATGCTGATTGACAGATACATCGTAGTCATTAATTAAACATGACACTTCATCTTCCCAATCGCGCTTAATGCTATCAAGTTCTGTTTTTAATTCATCTAATCTGGCTGTTGGGACAACCGTAAAATCGCCGTACTTAACACCATACGAATTAAACGTACGGGTCAGTCGGTTATTATACTTCGTTGTAAGCTTTAGTTTGTTTCTAGGAAACCACTGAATCTTACTCCCTTTAATTTGATTTGATGAAATTTGAGCGCCATCTAGTTCAATTTTTGCATTCGGTAAAGTTGATTCACCGCAAGGTGAGCGTAGTTGCCAGCCAAGTAAGCAAGCACCAGTTTTAAGTGATGTATTTTGTTCGGCTAACTCTTTTCCGTTTGCAATTGCTTCGTTTGATAAAGACATTGTTGTCTCCTCCAGATTTTTAAGTAAAAAAAAGGGGAGACTTCCCTAAAGGGGAGAGTGCTCCCCATTAGGGTTGGGTTGTTTAGGTGATATCTACATAAACATTACATGTCGAAATCATATTTGTTTGAGTCAAAATGACCAAAGCCAAAAAGCTTATAACCATTTGATTCTTTCGATTGAATCAAATCTTGCTTTAGGCCGTTAACTGTCATAAAAACCCATTTTTGCTTTGTAATGTCATTTTTAAACAATACATAAGTAGAGTTTTGAAATGATGTTACAGCCCAATATTTATTTTCTCCTGCGTGAAAATAGACATCAAAAACGCTGGTGACTTTAAAATCACCATTTGAATTGAGCATATATTGCGGTTTGCATTGAACGTAACTACATGACTGAAAGTGCCTATCAGAGTGAATCATAAAATAACTATTACCCTGGTTAATTAAATCAGTTTTGTCTGTTGCTTCTAAAAGCTCAGGCGTACTCATTTTATCAGCATCTATTAGTTTAGTTTTGTCAATTTCTAGCGGTTCAATTGTACCTTCAACACGATAAAACTTATCTTGCTTAGGTTGACAACTAAAGCCCACAAACCGATTATTTGTAACCTCAAAACACTCAAACACAGCATCATCAGGTGCAACTGTGTTGCTAGTTACACTTGATTTTTTTGTGTTTGAGCTAGTTACTTTTTTTCATTAAGCAACTCTTTTAGAGGTTTATTTATATCATCCGCCCACACTCGTTGAACAATCGCTTCAACCTCTTCAAGCTCATCATTATCAATAGAGCCCAAAAATGAAAATTCGAAGGATTCATAAGGTGCTCGATTAAGGCCAAACGTCATCATATAAAACCCCCAATGTACTAAGGTGCGAGTAGAGAACACGCAACCAAGTGGATTGTCGATTTTACCATCATGATTAACCCCTAAAGCAGCAGTACGTAATGCATCACCAGTTTGAACCATCTTCTTTCGAAGTGATATTGGCAATTTAGGAAAGTTCTTAACAAGAATTTCCATTTCAACCGCTTTGCTTGGGTATTTGGTTTTCAACCAACCGAAGCGCGAACGCAAAGCTTGGTCCAGGCGCTGAGAAGTTATATAACGATCACTGTCACCTCCACCAGTCGTATTAGCAGTAGCACTAATGCGACAATCAGGATGTTTATTAATAGTTTGACCAAAAACGCTTAACGTCCAAGGTTTACCCTCAACAAACAAGTGAAGTGATGTTGATAAATCCTCATTGGCTTTATCAACTTCATCTAAAATAACAAGTCCACCGTATTTGTAACCGGTAGCTGCTTGACTTAAGCGCTGACGAGTAACTGTGTTTCCACTATCATCAGTAACCAGCTCAGTAGACCCTTCCAAACGCTCTCCACTCATACCTACGGTTACTTTTTCAATGTAAACAGGCTCATTGAACCTATCAGCAATAAAAAGCAACATCTCTGTTTTACCAGTACCTGTTTCACCAACTAAACCCAAAGGTTTTGGTTGAGCGGGTGCAAGCCACCAAGCTAGCGCTTTACGAAGTATATCCGCATCAGGCGTGTAGTGTTTATCTGGCTTTTGACAGTTAGGGTGGCGGTGTTTACGAATAGAAATTTTAAATTGATTTGGCTCAAAAATTTCAGGAAAACGCTCATGAGCATCAACTTGAATTTTTTCGTTGTAATCAATTGTATTTACTGAGGCTAAGTTAGCTACTTTGTTATCTTGTGCTTGATTTTGAGTATTCATATTATGTCTCCTCCAAAGAGATTTTAGAGGACACAATTACCCTGCAAGGGAATTGTGTCCCTTGTAGGGTTAGTTGTTAGTAAGATTATTCTTCGTTTGCTATTAAGTATTCTTTCTCACTTAAAATACCTTGGTATTCAGGTGAGCAGTAAAGTTCAATAGCTTCACTTATACGCCATTCAGTTTTATAAACCTCAATAGCTGTGTTATATGCCAGTAAATACTTTCCTTTTAGTTCAAAAGATAAGTCAGTGAGAGCCTGATCAATCATTTTTATATACAACGCTGGAACTGCGTCTCCTTTTTCGAGGGCAATCCAGCAAAATTGATCAACATCATTCATAAAGAAATCAAATTTAAGCTCTTGTTTTGTGGCAATCGCTACATCAATTGAAACTAAAGTTTCAGCGAATATGCGAGTTAAATTCATTGTGCATCCTCCAAATCTAGTTTTAGAGGGCACTATTCCCCAGCAAGGGGGTTGTGCCCGCTTGTTGGGTTGTTAATATTTATTAAAAGTATGCTACTTCTCAGTATTTTACATCGTGCCAAAGGGGTATTTCATGCCCTTCTAGCTCCGAATATAAGTGAGAATTAGATGATTTACTAATGCCGCCGTTAAAAAGAAAGCTTTTATACCAGCAAAGTGCTTTCGCATATTTGTTAGTATTTAATACTTCATTTAAGCCAGCGTATTTTTTTAGGATTTGTGGGACTTCAATTCTGATCATACTTGCATCTAATTCGAGGCAATTACAAACAAAGTCAAAATTATCAGAGCAAATCCACTCTAACTCTTCATCAAGTATTTCACTATCTGCCTTGGCATACCGAAGTAGGCCCAACGAACGGTAGAGAACACCTTCCCAGAGAGATTTAATGTTGTCATCAGTCCAGTGAATGTAATACTCACCTTTTGATGCATCTAAACAATCATCCATTAAGCCGAAAAATACATCCTGCCCGGGTGCGACTTTTCCTGCACGATGAGCGTTGATAATATCTTCGTCTAATTGATGGCATACATATTCTGCGTTACTCGCTAAAAAGTGCTCAGTATTAAGCTTACGCTTAAACTGTTTACGTTTTATGAGTTCCGCTTTGATTTGAGCCTGTGTAATGGCTTTTTTTGGTCTAGCCATGATGTTTTCCTCCAAAGAAAATTTAAAGGAAAACTCCCAGCAAAGGGGTTTCCCTTTGTGGGTTGGTTAGCTTGGGTTATTAAGAATTAACCGTTAAAAATGCGGTTTGATTCTTTGTATGAGCGTTGTGCGCGAATAATTAACTTATCTTTGCCGTTTCTCAATCCCTTTTTTGTAAGCTTGACTTGTCTACGACGTAAGTAAGCGCCTGTTGATTTGTTATTCATAAGTCCTCCAAAGTAAAAATAAACCTGAAGGAATAACCAAAGAAGGTTAAACCCTCAGAGGTTAAATTAAGCAACAAAGTTGCTTTAGTGCACTCACAAAATAGAATTTTGCTTTTCAACGGGTGTTGAGAGTGCGTTAACTAACTTTCATTTTTAACTACTTTAAGTAGAGTTAGGCGCGGGTTGCGACAAGTTATTATGAAAGTTAGAAAGAAACTATAGAGGTTAACTTATGCTAACCGATTTTTATGTTTAACTACTGTACCTACCAGTATTTTGCTTACCATATCCCCCCGCTACGTGACTGTTTTGCCGTGGAGCAAAGCCGCCTTGGTTATTTGGCTGTGGTGCATTATTTTGCTGTGGTGCGTAGCCGCCTTGGTTATTTGGCTGTGGTGCATTATTTTGCTGTGGTGCGTAGCCGCCTTGGTTATTTTGGTTACCCCCACCTATAAGGCCATTTTGTTTTAAGCACTCAACTTCAACTTTTCTTATGTGTTGAACTGCATATTCTGCCTGAATGCGTGTAGCGTACCTATTTTCATTGGTTTGCTTATCTTTCCACACGTCGCGAACCAGCTTGCCAACAAGAGTTAGTTCATCACCAACCGCAAGAGGCTCTTTGAATAAACCTAAAAATGTATGTTCAACCTTAACGTCTATAAAGTGGACTCTATCTACCCATTCTTTTGGACCGGTATCATTTTTTTTAAAGTAGCCGTCATCAGCAGCAATTGTGATGGTTCCAAAGAAACCATTATTACCTGGTTTTATATCAAGTGCTGAAATTCTTCCGCCAAGCTCTGACCGATTTAGTTTAGGTGTGCGCATAAATAGCTCCTATAAATTAAAAGTATAAACATCAAGCAATCAAAGTTACTTAGATAGCCTTATATTTACACAAAGAAAATATCGCGCTATTTACTGAAAATTAACGGCAATATTAAACATTACTCTTTGGAAAAACTCTTTATAAGAGCTTTTTCAGAGAGTAAAGATATCCTTTACTTCTGTTATATATCCCATTCAACTACAAAGTCTGGCTCTTTTATTAGGCCATTAATTAAAGCTTGTTTCTTTACTTCTTGCAGGTAATTCGGGTTAGATAAATGATCGACATCTAATCTAACTGTTTCGCCAGAAAAGAGTGTAAGAATTGATAGTGACTTTTCATAAATATGAATAGACAAGTTCTGCATAGGTTTCTCCTTGTTGGTTATACCGGTAAACCCTTTGTAAAGGATGTATTGGTATAACCAACAAAAGAAAAGAATAGGTGCCAGATGGCACCTATTAACTTAGTAATTTGAAAACCATTCGAACTGAGTAAGCTTCATGCCAATAACGTCTTTAACTTTAAGACAATCATCGTCAAACCTTACCTCACCGAAGTTTGCAATTATATTTTTTTGACCGTAAAGCTCTGTTGCTTTTTGTGACGCTTCGTTATGTGTTCCTGTAATTTCTAGGATTTTTAATGAAACTTCATCGTAAACTACGCAAAGAATGCGTTGAACTTTAACTGCTATTGAAGAGCTTCTTCCTTGGTTACAATTAATTAAGGTCGTCATGAATTAACCTCTTAATTTTTTGTAGGTAAGGATTGGCTTGACAATAAGGTGGTTTATTTTGATGGCAGCATAAGTGCAAGCTAACAAGATTAATGTGATATCCATGATATCTCCTCCAATGCATTAGACCGAAAACGCAGAACGTAAAATAAATAGATCTGTATAGCGGTCGCATCGAAGTTGATTCGATTCCTATACAGAAGAATTCCGTATAGGAATGGGTTGTTTAGATTGATGTGAGTGATACACATTAATCGTCTTAATACCAAGTTGGTACTAACGCTATTATTTACTTCAACAGCTGGAAGCCACGAAAACCAAAAAGGAATTAAAAAAATAATGCAAAAAAAGCATTGATTGAATTAAAACCGAAAAGGTAGAGTGGATTGAGAAAATCTTTATTGGAATTGAGTTTCCAATAAAGACTGAATTATAAAAGGGGGATTTTGGTAATCAAAAAGGCGTAGCCAAATTGATTTAGTTCATAAACTATAGCTACTTAATTTTTTAGAGTCAATAGCAATTCAATGGAATTTAGTCCGGTTTTCTATTCTTCTTTAAAATAAATTTCATAGATAAAACTGCTAGGATAAAACCCGTCCTTAAAGTCTTGTGGTTCGTATTCTTTACTAGGATCAAATAAGGCTGGCTTCCCAACATCATCTAAGTCATCAATATCATAAACATCTAAATAGCTATGTATAAATAAACGCTCTTCTGCTCGGGTCATACCCACCAGCATTAATCTTCTCTCTTCGTTTACCTCAGATAATGCATAAGGCATTATTTCTTCGACAGCATCAAATATAGCAACGTTCTGCCATTCTAGCCCCTTGGAGCCATGGTATGTAATTAACGAAACAACGGATTTATCAATTTCCTTTTTCGTATCTAAATCCTTTAATTTATCTGCATATTGTGAAAGCTTATCAAACCATGAACCGGGCCTTGTTTTCAGGCCTTCTAAAAGTGTCAATTCAGCTGCACACGTTACGTTGGGGTTGCCTAACCTCCTTTTCGATAGAATTAAGTCAGTTAACAGCTCAATGTACCCGGCAATTTCATTGTCGTTATAGCAATTTTCAAATAGCTTATTGTTTCTATAAAAAAACTCAAAAACTGTACCGGTTACATCAAAACCTTCATTATTTAATGAAGCCTCAATGTTGCCATCATCTTTGATGGCATTCGTTATTATATGGGTCACATTTTCATCTTCACGTAAATAACCTAAAACCTCAGCGAGATAAGAGTATTCATTTTTATTTAATAACACAGCTGATAGCTTGATTATAAAATCACCGGCAGTGGTTTTGAATATGCTCTCATCATTGCTTCGTGTATAGGGAATATCATTGCTTTTCATGAATTCTTCAGCACTTTCTAGCATTTTGTTTGTTCGAGTTATTACTGCCCACTCTCCTCCATATTTATTATAATTCTCTAAAAAAGTAGAGTACTGGCTTTTCTTGTATTTATGAATATAGGTAGTAACACTTCCACCATCTCCTTTACCTGAAACCATTTCCTTGGGAATACGATCAGCATTAAATTCAATCATATTTTTGGCTGCACTAATAATTTCGGGCCTACATCGAAAGCATTTCGTGAGCATATGAATATTAGGGGAAAATTCTTTTTTGAACTTTAGCATTGTCTCGTAACTGCGTGCTCCTCGCCAAGAGTATATGCTTTGGTCATCATCGCCTACAGGTGTCAGCTTAACGCCTTCATGCCCATGTAATGAGATCCAATCATACTGCACCAAGTCAGTATCTTGGAACTCATCAATTAGCATATGGGTGTAATTCATGAGCGGGATTTCGTTATTAGCAATACCATCAACGGCTCTTTTCGCAGCATCATCTAAGTCATAAAAGTTATTTTTTTCTTTCAACTCCCTATATGTCTCTTTCACCAACTTTATATCATCATCAGTATAATCTTTTTTCGGCTCTTGACCGCTTAATATATTTCCCACATCTGAATTTGTAAGCTTCACATCAGGTATTAATGCTTCTTTATCTAAATAGGCTCTTAATCTATCTATAAAGTTGTAGTATGTAGGCCCAATTAAAAGCTTGCCTTTTAATAAATTTCTAGATTGATCTAAAAATGCTTTATGAAAAGTAGTCACTGAGACACGCGCTATTTCTGAACTTGATAAAGCGATTTCTAATCTCTCTTTCATTTCGTTTACAGCTGCATTTGTAAAAGTAACCATTAATACTGTGCTGTGATAGTTGTTACGTAAAACATTTCTTACTTTATCAATAAGTACTTTAGTTTTGCCGCTACCAGCAGTGGCAAGTATAAGTGAATGGTTATCTATGTCGTTCGCTGCTAGATCTTGGTCAGGCGTTAACCCCATAATTAACGCCCTAACGCATTGCGTATTTCAACAGACTCACCAAGTAAGTTGTTTGCTTCTAGTGTATCAGCAAGGTCCGTTAACTCTTGCCTTTCTACTTCAGAATAGTTACCTGAACTGCTTCCTGCACCGTATGTGAGTATATCGCTAGCTTGCCTTGCAACGTCTGCACTTATATCTGCTTTATTAAATGAATCTTGTAAACTAGAATTGCTCGGGAATTCACTAAGTGTTGCAGTAGAAAGTTTATACTGAGCGTCAGGTGCCCCACTCAACCCGCTAATTATTTTGTTAACGTCTCCTAGGTCTGAACTGCTTAATGGAGACGAATCCCCGGTGCCATATATAGCATTTGATGCAAAATCTTTGCTTGACTGGGATAGGCCATCTGCATTAAGAGCACCTGATACCACGGAGCTTTCAAATGTCTTGGTACCACTGTTATCGTAACCTACTCGCGTTTGTTCTTGTCCAGATATTGTGCCCATTGAGTTTCTGATTGCTTCAGCTTGCCCAGTCATACCAATTGCGTCCAAACTATCGGCTATTTGATTTAAGTCTGACAATGACTGTTCGTTTAAATCTGTAAAGTTGAGATTTGCAGGGTTACCGCCTTGCATTGCTAATTGCTCTCTATTACTAGCCTCTAAGTTATTATAATCAACACCTACAGTAGAGCCTGTTTCATTAAAGTTTCCTACAGCCATTCTTGCTATCGCACTCGCACTTTGGTCGAAGTTACCATTAACGATGTGGCTCTCTAGGTCTCCACTATTGATTTTCTGGCTATTACTATATTGGCTTGGGTCATAAGGTGAACCGCTACCCATTTTCTCTGACAATGCATTTAAGTTACCCAAATGCCTTGCGTAATTTTGGTCATTTAGGCCCAAGAAAGAGCTTTCGCCATTTATAGCGCTTACGGCATTACTTACATCTGACTGGTCTAGATTACCCAGTGCAGCATAAGTTGCTAAAAGTTGACCTTGAGCTAATGCGTCACCTACTCGTTCGTTGCCCATCATACCGTTAACCGCTGCTATGTTATCTTGAGCGTTCCTATAAGGGTTGTTAGGTTGTTGAGCTGCCAATTTAGCATCTTGAGAATTGAGAGTTTCGTTAAATGCAGCTTGCGCTTCAGGTTGCATTGCAGCCGCAACTGCTCCTGCATATAACTGAGTTTCAGTAGGTGAAATATGGCTTCCATTAATCGTAGAGCCTTTACCTGCCGCTGCGTCATTGAGTAACCCGCTGATTGCTTGTGGTGTGTTGTTTGCAAGTATTCCAAAGCCTTTATTTAATAGGTCTTCATTTGCCAACGCACCGGTGCCATTTTCCTTCATTTTGTCGGCAACGTTTTGGCCAATTGGTGATGAGAACATGGAACCTACCGCACTAATTGCACTTTGTCCTATATCGCCTGTTTTCTCTGAAAGTAACTTCATTCCCTCAAACGCTCCGCCCATTTTGTTAGCGTTCATACCATCTGTAGCTGCTTTAATTGGTTGGCCTGAGTTTTCTACATCAGCTAAACCAGCGCTGCCTGTACTAGCAACCTTTTTGTCACCGGCATTTGAATGAGAGGCAACACTATTTTCGCTGTCATTGTGGCTATACTGTTTTGTTGGATCTTTAGCAATAGCATCAGTTACATTGCGTGAGAGCTTATCAGGATTGATGCCTGTTTTATTTTCAGGGGCATTAAATTCGTTTCTTGGTGTGCCAGAGGATTTCATTAACTCATCTCCAACTGAATATAAGCTTGATGACTCTAACACTCCAGCTAAGCCATTGACCGCTTCTCCTGCAGCCATCCGTTCAGCATTAGCTTGATTTATAGCTGTAACTTTTGATGACATTGGAAGGTTCTTACCATTTTCATCTACACCTAATATTTCGCTATTGCTGCTCATTTGTGTTGCCAGTGACTGAACAGTGCTAGCAAGAGCTATATTATCTTTTTGAGCTTGAGGTAATCTTGCGTTGTCACCGGTGTTTAGCCTGCTCATATGATGTTGGAAATTTCCTTTATCAAAGTTACCTTGCTCGTCTCCTGACATAATGCCAGCTAGCTTTTCTCGTTTTTGATCTTTAGAAAGACCTTCCATGCCTTCGGTACCAACAAGAGAGCCAAGCGCTTGATGTACTGACTTATCACTTAATGAGTCTACTATCTCTGGGATTGAGTGCTTGCCCGCCCCCGCTTGAGAGTTTTGTATTTCACCCGCATGTGCTGTACCTGAAACCTTAGCAGCAATGCTTGCTGTTTCACCTTCGGCTTTAGAGGCTTGTAGCTCGTTTAGATTTGCATATGACTGATTTACAGCGGCAGTTCGTGCAAGTGCTTGTGTATTTGACTCACCTGTCGTTGCAGATGCCGACGTTGCAGCTTTGACTGAATTTGATCTTGATTGCTTCAATGTTTCGGATAATGAAGCTCTTTGGTCATCGCTAAGCTCCTCTCCTGAGGAAGTTTGACTTGATGCGGCCGCTTTTGCCCTAATTGCAGCTGAAGCTTTAGCACTTAAAGGTGATCCACTGCCTGCTGCCCCACCAGCACCTGCCTCAATTTGTAGAGCTTGCTCGTAAGCATCTGATTTGCTTAAGCCATGCTTATTCATAAGCGCCATTGTTTGCCCTGCCATGTAAGCTTCATCTTCACTCAAGCTTGACAAATCAACGCTGTCAGTAGATTGACCTTGTTTGTAGTCTTTAATAGCACCCAATGTAGCTGAACTGCTGTTATTTACACTAGCTTGGAAAGCAGAGCTGGATTTTTCAACATCTTGCTGCTGGGCTGCTGATGAGCCGACTCTTGAACTTTCAGCCCCCATAGTTTTTAGATACCCCGACTCTTTACCTGCGCTAGGGTTAATACTAACGTCATTTTGACCAATACTAGCTCTATGTTGATCTAAATTGGTTGCAGTAGTGCTTGCAGTCATCTGCATATCTGCTTCTTTTGTAGAGCCAGCGTTTGCCGCTGTCGTAATGTCTGGGGACATTTTTTTGCTGTCAATATTTGTATCTGGTGTGGTTTTACTAGATACACCCATCATAGTATGCACGCCTCTATGTAAAATATATAACGTGATCATAGGTACGGCTGCAGCTAGTGCGCTTGCGACCGCAATGTATGACTCAATAGTTGCAATAGTATTGCCCCACATGCCAAAAGTTGTAGCGCTTATAGAGCCTCCACCACTTCCACCATCAGTAAAGCGGCCTTGAAGTGCTAATAAAGTGAACAAATTAATGGCGCTCATAGTGACTGGCCATAAGTTCACCCATATCGTTACTCCAAAGAACATAGCCACACCTTTCATTGCATCAGCCCCCATTACAAGCATAATCGCCATAACCGGAATGAGGAAGAATACAAATGCTTCTAGGAAGGTTACAAAACCAATAGACAATTCTAGTGTAAGATTTCTGTCGCTGGCCATCTGGTAGTGTCGCTGTGATTTTGTTTCAATTAGTGTAATCTCACCACGTAAAGCAAATTTATCGCCTACAGCTTGTGATGCTTGAGCGATTTTACTTGATAAATATCGTCCACGCGCAACTTCATAAGCAGACATACTGCTCATACCGGCTGTTATGGTATTAATTCCATCAGGTACGCTGAGAGGGTTTAAATTTTGCTTTTGGAGAAAGTGATCAACTACATCATTAAAGTCATTACTATATAAATAACCTCTTATTTTATTGTATGCGTTAGGGCAGGTTAAATATTCAAAAGAAGGTGAATTTATGTGAATGTAGGTACTTCTTGAGGGGGAATTAACTTTTATTGCATCTAACAACTCATCAATGTTGGCGTTTTTTAAATCTTCAGCTTTTATCTCTGCGTCACTGCCCCCCAGTTGCATATCCCAAATCGCACAATCAATTAAGTAGTTATTCATTGATGCTTGTATACTGTATTTTTGTAAATCTAAACCTGACTCGGTTTCCTCAGCGCTTAGGTATCCGAAGTTGTCTAATGATATTAAAGCACGCATTGGATCAAGAAACTGACCAGCTAAATAACCGTCGGTGGATGCAAATGAATCTTCATAATCTCTTGATAGACCATACATTCCTGATGTCATCATAGCGGCTATTGCTACAATTCCTGGTGCATCGTCAACATAATACACTTGACCAGTTCTGATTGACTCAATGGTTACATCCACTTTTGACATTGGTCCGCATAAAAGCATGAACATGAATAACCCAATAAACCATGATTGAACAGGGTTAGAATTTGGATTAATCCAGCTTTTTACCACAAGCGCCATAAGTGACAATAAGGCCGTTGCTCCAACAAGTATGTGAAGCGAACTAAACCCAAAGTCAAACATGCGCCTAAGCCCCATTATGACTTCATAAAGAAATTCTGTGTTACCAATAGAGTAGATTGTGAAATCCATAAAAACAGCCAGTTTTGAAATACTGGCTGTTATATTAAGGATTAATAAAGGTCAGGAATGGAAATTTTTTTCTAATATCAATTAAAAAATATCAGATATTAACTTTTTCTAGGTAAACGCTTATGTTTTTAACTTTTAGATCTTTATGGAAAGAAATCTTAGCTTGCTGGCCATTAAATGTAACATGATATGGAAAAGCGGCAGGTAGCATTCCTTTCCCACCCATAAAACCAAAAAGATGGGTTTGCTTATTAAAGCCTTTATCAAGTGTTGGAGTTAAGCCGTCTCGAAAACTTTGAATCTCCTCTAGCGATTTATAAAATGCATACTGTGTTTGGAGGCAATTATTGTACTCCTCTACGGCATTGCTATTGTAATTAAAGCCAGTGCCTTTAATGGCTTTTGCATTTTTTTGCGAGAACTCAACCCCTTTGTTTCGTAGGAACTGTCGAGTTTCAGGGTAATTGACTGTCTCAATATTATAAATAGACCCTGGTAAAAATGGATAAACATCTAATAAATACATAGCCCCAGTTTTCGGGGATAAATCAATAAATGCACGATAAAACTTTACACCATCTACTTCGACAACAAGCCAATAAAGCGGCGATAATTTATTTCCCTTAATATAATTTTTGATGCCTTTTTTGTACGCTTCTTCTTTGGTTGTTTT
The DNA here is from genome assembly GCF_001661605.1 of Pseudoalteromonas sp. MQS005. Taxonomy (NCBI): domain Bacteria; kingdom Pseudomonadati; phylum Pseudomonadota; class Gammaproteobacteria; order Alteromonadales; family Pseudoalteromonadaceae; genus Pseudoalteromonas; species Pseudoalteromonas sp. MQS005. Next base: position 18,705 of record NZ_LYRQ01000039.1, read on the forward strand.
CCATTGAGCTGAAAAGGCTTTAGTAGCCAGCTTTAGTGGTAAATCGCTTAATGGCTTTTCATAGCTTACATTTACAATTGCATGTTTGGTATCATTGAAAGGGTACTTATTGTAGTTTCCATCCATCACTTGAGTTGTTAATTCTAGTGCATTATTGAACCCAAGCCAGATTTTCTCCATCTCTTCTTCATCCGATTTATATTTAGCACCTCCATGGCCATAATAAAGTTCAGAGAAAATATTTTTATAGTTCTCAGACAAATCCAAGCCAGTTAATTTAGTACCATAATTTAACTGGCTTGCGATTAGAGCCAAGGCATACCTAGTTGATTCTGATGAAACACTGTAAAAACCAGGCATTATAATTTTAGTGTCATAAATACCTTTACTATCACTGCACTCATTGAGAGTATTTTCTCTTATATAGGTATTTTTAAGTAAATCACTCGCCTTGAAGCCCTGGTACTCTTTCAACCCATTAACAACCTCAACCCCACCTAATGAATAGCTTTGCACTTTAACTAAGTTTGGAGACTTGTTAGTTATTAATCTGCTGTATTGTAATTGATTTAGCTTGTATTTTGCCTCTTCATTTAGTTTGGTTGAGCTTCTAACGTTAGCTTCTATCTCGAACTGTTTATCATTAATTATAATAGCGTCTTGAGGAGAGTTGTAACCCATGCTTTTAACAATGTAAGTTGCGTGCGCCAACCGTTCAGAACCTTTTAGCTCAAAATTAAAAGACTTTAATACCAGCGCCTCTTTATCTTGAATGCTTAACTCTGCATCTGAATAATTCCCATCTACGGTTACTTTTAGTTTTGTAAGTGCTTTTTCAAGTAATTCTGACTGCACTTTAATTAAATTAGTTTTTTTCGATAGTGGCTCACTTATTGTAACCGTGATGAGTTCCATGTCTTTTTCTGCATGTGCAACCTGTATAGTTGCGGCTATTAGTAGAATAGCACCAATATATTTAGCCAGCATTTTCTCTCCTTTTTACAGATGGGGTCGAGATTATTGTTAAACGGTGTTGATTGTATAATCTCATAATTCTAATAACGCGCTTAATAGTGAAAAATAATTCACAGTACGGTGATTGCTATTTAATTTATATTTTTTTTACAAACCTAAATTTTTCTGATTTATACTTTGTATATGTTATACATTGAGTTCTATTTTATGAGATTTATTTTACGTACTGCCCTGTATTTAATAGCTTTAGGTTCCGCCTCAGTTTACGCAGATCAAAACATGATAAAAGAATTTTCATTCGAAATAGCAAAGGATGTATCGTCGCCTTTAAAAATTGCTAGTGCTATACATCGTCAGGCTGCCGAGAATTACGGCGCTTATTTCCTAGTGCGAAATTCTGAATCATATAACGGTGGCTATAATGAAAGAATTAAAATCAAGCGCCCATTAGAAGTGACTATTATAAATTATGATGTTACTGGCACAACTGTAAATACCGTGGTGAAATTGGGTTACTCAGCATTAAGTGAAACAATTGATAATTATAAAGAGCATCTGAAAGCTGTTGCGCGAACAGAAAAGAACAATAAGAATGTTTTTAACGCTTCATGTAAAACCATTTACATAAACATTCTTGAAACTTACATCCTATCTACTGAGTTGAATAACGATACTCGAATTAGTTTGGTTGGGGGTGAGGAAAACTTGCACCTGCTTGAGAGCGGCAACCTTAGCGCTTTGATGAAAAACTTAGGTTGCGGTAAGTCGTTCGGTGCTAATTTCTCCATTTAAGAATTGCACTATAAAAAAACCCAGCTAATTGCTGGGCTATTGTTATGGTATTTCTATTATTATCGTGTTTGTGTAAAGCTCATATCTGAAATGTTAACTTGGTATATTTTCTTTTCCCCATCTTTAGTGCGCATGTAATAGTATTTTAGGTCGCTGATCGGAAGAGCCGAATTAACTGTAGCACCCTTTATAAACCCATTTACTTTTCCGTTGGCAAAAACAGCAGCTTGACCTATGTTAGCACCCCAAGCTCTAGCGCTTGTACCTGCTTGCATGTGCTGCGGATGAAACATCATTATATCTTCTTTAAAATATGTTGATAAAAGGTGAGCCCCTAAAATTCTAGATGATGTTTGAAAGACTACATAAGCTTCTCTCTCAGCGCTATTGTATGAAGCAATATGCTCTTTTGTGTAGGTGATACCGCATTTATCGCGAACTTGTTTTAAATTATTGCAATTCGAAATATCATCTAAGTAAATCGTAGTCCATTTGCTAATTTTTTTCTGCTCTAACACGGTAAAGCCCGCACTTGCTGCTAAATTTTTGAGTTTTGAAACAGCTTTGCTTATCACTAACTCTGGGGTTTGCACTTGAGAAGTGTCAACGTTATTCACTTTTACAATAAAATGAGTGTCTTTAGATAATGGCTCATCTTCAATCATATTCTGGCTAATTGCTGATTGTGCAGCGCCAACAAAATCTAGCATTAACAATTGCCCAACTTTCATAGCTGTAGAGCCTGTTACATTTCGAGTGACGTCATCACCACTCTCACTATCGACAAATTTATTACTACCTGCAAGTCGCATGGTTGTTTTGGCGAATGAATCATGTTTGTTAGTTTGAAAATCTTTGTAAATCATTGGTCCGTTGGTAGACGAACACGCAGTCATAGTTAAAGTTACAGCCGCTAATGAAAAAATTTTAAATATACGTTTCATTGTTATATCTCTATTCTGTTTAATTGCTATCTATTCTATCGAAGTTAAACAATCGCGCTTATTTCTAAATATTTACTTGTAATAACAGGCTAATGGACGAGGAACAATAGAGCAATCTATTTCATCATCATCTAATAATTTTCTTGATTCTACAGCCCGATCAGCAAGCGAGGCTTCATTTGCTCTATTTTTAGTTCTTTCTATTGCTGACTCTCGCCCTGTGTTATTGAGCATTCTTCCTGAGCCTGTCAGCTTATCAACATCCTGCTCAAAGTCGGCTATTCCAGACTCGATCATAATACTAATCCACTCACTCAAATCTATTTTGTTCCAATCAAGATTTGAAAGTTGGTCAGGAGTCAAACCTGGGCAGCTTCTTAATTTTGAACCGTCTATTTTTTCATCTGAATATGCTTTTAAGTCGTGCCCGAGCATAGGCGAAGCCTGCTCCATGATTATCCGAGATAATATTGAGTCATAGCAGCAGTAGTCCTGCCTTCTGCTATAACAGATACCCAGCCCATCTTTTGCGCAATATTTATTGTCTACTTTTATACATTGTTTGGTTGCGATGCGAACCCCCATATCCATCTCGTATTCATGGCAGGCCGTCAATAAGTTTAGAGCAAGCTTTATATATTGATACACCATGTATGCACCATAGGCATAGCCGAGAATTGATATAGCCTGACTTGCTCCTTCAGATAAAACAGCATCGCCGGCTGCATTTGTTGCAGTATCTTCTGCTAAGGTTTCAAATAAAGCATCGGATAACGCGTCAGGCAGTGAATCACGAACATAATTCATTGCTTGTTGCTGAAGCTGGTCAATTGCTTGGTCTGAAAAAATATCGACTGCTGCGCCGGTTGTGTCCGTCACTTGGCCTGCCGTAGTACCCGCAGCAGAGCTTGCTACATCTGTAAAAGCTGACGAAGCTGCACCCCATGCATCTGATGCTGCCTGGCCAGCTGTACTAGCCGCGTCAGCAATAGGTTGCCTTAGGGATTGATAGCTACCTACAAAAGCGTTGCTTGTTCCATCTAGACCAGCTATGAAAGCATCACCTTGCAGCATGCCATATGCAGCTTGTGCGTAATCATAGATATTTATTCCATCTGGTGCTTCGCAGCAATCGTTACCAAGTCCTGTCGGCTCCCAAGAGCAGAACTTCCCCTCTCCCTCAAAAATAGTACATGTCGAAGGATCGGATGGGTCAGTACAATTCATTCCATCTTCCATGTGCTGAATAACAGAGGCCATAGCTAAAGCATCTGCAAATTGGTCATTAACTTCACTGTTTGCTGTTTCGCAATCACCACCAATACAAGGAAGTGTTGCTGCGCAAGAGTTGCTAGTTACTTTTGATGTAACTGTAGATGTGGTGTCTTCGTCACATTGGTATTCAACTGTTTGAGCAAAACATAAGTCGCTTTGTCCATCGGGTCTATCCCACCCCCACCCTTCAGCGCACGTCTCGCTAACTATTTTGCATTGATTATCAGCTTCATAATCAGCACACTGATTAGGTTGTGACTTAATTTCATCCCAAGAATAGCATTCAGTTTCATCTGTCATTCCTTGAGCTAGTTCTTCATCAGTGGCTCTTTTTGTTACTACACAATAGTCGTAACCGCCTGTAGGGTCGCACGTAAAGCCGTTGAGATTAACGCGCCATGTTTTATTACCTGTGTCACCCTCATACCAAGGTGGTACAGTATCTAATACTTCTTGAGGTAATCCGGCGTCATTAACAATCATGTTTGTGTAGGAGTCAAATCTACAAAGGCTATATGGATAAGCTGACTTGTTTCCATCTTCATCAATTACCTCACCATCATTTACAGCGCCACCTACTGAGCCATTATTTGATGGAGTACCTAGATCTGATAGACCGTTGACTTCCTTTATGGCAGGGTCTACAGCATCATAGCAGCCTTCTGGATACTGTTTATCTTCCCCTACTTGCCCCGTAAATCTATATCTAACTTGCGCATTCAGTATCCATTCTGTATCACCTTCATCTTTCCTAGTATCTTCTACCTGTATTATCCCCTTTAAACCATTTGAACAACTAGGAGTTTGAAGTTCAGTAATTTTAGTTGATTCATCAATTTTACCTGCTAGGCTTGTCCCAGACCATGTACCTATACTAACTCGGCTAATTCTGCTTGATTCGCCCTCGCAAAATCCTTCCAAACTAGACCCTTCGATATTTAGTTCCGTAGAGGCTGAGTCAGTTGGGGATATAGTTTTTAGAGATTGATTCGTTAAATCATATTCAACTGTTAGAAAGTTTTTACCTTGACCTGCCACATACACAATTGCATCCAAAATAACAGGAGCTGATCTTTCAACTTCGCAGAAAAAGTCATTTGATGTTAATGGTTTCATACACAGATGGTTGGTTGATTGGGTGGTTGTAAACTCCCTAGTCACATCGGTTGCTGAATCTGAACATGATGCCATCCAGTTACCCGAACCGTTAACTGCATCGTTAACTTCACCAAAGCCATAATCAAACATATTATCCCTAGGATTTAACTCTGGCGGTTCGTTAAACTCTTTAATCCCTTGAATAGTTTGGTAGGCTGTAGCATCGCTAGCTGAGCCGGATTTTAAACCTGATAACTTAGCCCTACCTGATTCGTAGAACTTAGCTTCATCACCATAATGCTGATCACCTTCGAACGTTGTTTGTGAATGATTTATTTCAGCTGATGTGTATTCATCTTGGTTTATTGAGTTTGATGAAACGCCATTTTCATCAAGCTTTGCTTTATAACCTTCACTTTCACTTTTGCTTAGCTCAACACCTTTAGTATTGTATTGAGTATTAATTGCACCATTAGCATCAGTTGAAGGGGCTGTAGCTCCTTGAGAGATTTGCCTAGCTAGGGAAATGCTGTCTTCAATTCTTTGTTTTGCATCAGCTGAATTGTCTGAGTACGCGCTCAAGTCAACTTCGTCAGAATTTTGAGAGTTGTTTATGTAGTACTTCTGGATAACTTTGTTTTCTAGGTTTGGTTGAGAGTTTTGCTGGTTTCTGTACTTTGTCATGGTTTGATTTAATTTGGCATCATCACCACGGTTATTATTTGGATCGTCTGTCTGGTACTTATTTTTTATATTTTCAAATCTATTGGTTGCAGCAACAGCTCTTTCAAATGGTGTTGCTACACTGATAATCCCTATCCAAACACCCATTGCAGACAACGTGACCATTTGCCCAACAATGCTGCTTATAATGGTGCAACCAATAATTTGTTTCTTAAATAGCTTCATAGTAATAATCCAACTTAAACCTTGAAGCTATATTAAAAGTTTGCCGACTCCTTAAAGTCATATTTTTATTTAATTTTACATAAAAAATTACTTTTTTAATTTACGGTGTTCTTTCTCTGGGTGAGACTCAAGTATGTGCCTTATAAACTTTTTAGCTTTCGCATCACCCATGAATTCTATGGATTGATAAGTTCTTGCAACCATAGAATTAATTTTAAACTCAGATTTAGAGTTTGTCATAGCGAATATTGTTGAGCGTTTAACACCAAAAATGTGCATAGACTGCTTATAGTGCAATCTATATTTACGGATGAAATTAATAAGATCGTTTTTTTCCATCTTTATTACCCCGCACCTGGTGCATTAATGCCTGTACTTTTTACACAGCAATCACTGTAGCCCCAAAGCATATAAACGTAATCTTCTTTACCCGGGATAGTTCTACCACCAGCAGCTGTTGACCAACTATGTTCGGATTGGCCTAGCGGATGACAGCACTTGCCGTTCGGTGATGTTCTATCAGCCTCAGGGACAGGGTGCAGCATAGAGAGTTTATATTGTGAGCGGGGAATCATCGGCCAAAATTCAGGCTTACACATAGCCTCCTTACCAATGGTTTTCTTGGCCAGCCCTTTCCTATGCAGGCTGGCTAATACACGTTGTGACAATAGAGAGGTAACACGAGGGCCTGATTCTCCACCAATCACATTGCCTGTAAAAGGATATAAGCTACCATCACAGCCGGCACAGCCATACGTTGCCTCTGGAGCTTTTCCTGCGGTTACAGCAACGCAATCTGACGTACACCATGCTTTAGCTATAGGATTGGCGAAAATAAAGGCTTCTGGTGAAAGCAATATTGATAATAAATCGTTATTCCATGTTGGATCTATTTCACTCAAATACATTAAATCAAAGTCCATATAATCATCACTACAACCCGGTAAATATAAAATTTCCAGCATTGAAAATAACGGGTACGCATAGTAATGGTACTGAAAGCTTGCTAGTGTAGGGTCTCCATCTCTGCCTTTACTAACTCCTTTTGATAGTGAGAACATATCATCCTGCAATCTAATACCGCCTAATGATGGTGCGCACCACGGAACACGAACATGCTCTATAAGTCTCTTTGGTTGCCAATAGCCTAATTGATAACCAAATTCTGGAACACCCAAACCATCTTTGCAAGCACACAGTGGCTTATCAGGTGCAGCTCCTTCTGGCTTAGGACCAACACCCATTAATCGCACTGGTAAAAAACACGACCAGCATACTTCATTTACAATATTGCTAAATATATTTGCATCATTGCATGCGTTACTTTCTGCCCTTACGGTACCCGCCATTGTTAGAGTAAAGAGACACATTAAAATTATGTATAAATATTTCATTATAAGGCACTTATCTTTTCTTGAATCCAGTTAAAACCCATCACGAACCAATCCCAAGCAAAATTCCAAATTTTTAAAGCTATCTCAGGGTATTCGTAGCTTAAATAAATACCTCCTAGCACACCTATAAACATCAGAATTATTTTCATATTTTTTTACTCCAATCAAATTGTTGAATAAGTAGGAAGCCGTTCGTTTGTGTTTGAACTTTACTTGGGGTTGCTTGTAGTTTGAATTTATCAATGGCTTGTTTTGGTAGGATAAACATTGGAGCCCCGAACTGCCCTCTAAACTTAGCTAGATCCTCCCAGCCATTGTCTTTATCCATATGCGTTAGGTGTACTTGAAACTGGCCAGAAACATTACTAAGTTGCTCCTTGAGCCATTCCAATTGGCTTTCAATATATGGATTTATGACGAAAATGCTCAATTGCATAGGAAACCGCTTTAAAGGGTTAGTTGTTTCACCTGCCCGAGCTAAAACTTCACCTTCCGCATTTTTTATATCCTTAGTTACTCGTAATGATGGATCAATAAGCCACTGTTTGTTTTCTAAAGAGGTAGGAAGTTCATGCATTTTGTATTTTTTCCAGAATCGCTGTTTGGCAGCAATTTGCTTTTTCTTCCAGTCAATTTTTTCAGCAGCAGCTTTCATTTGTTCAATCATATCGGGCTCATCAATTTCAAATAACTGGCCTAAAGGCTCCAAACGGGAGCTACCCTGTGTCGATTTGAATTGCTCCTTAACATAGTCAATATTAAGTGTGCCCGGGGCCACAATTGAATTATTTAAATCCTTTAAAACGATTGTCGGCACACTTGTTATATTAAACTCAGTAAAGCGAAGTGGATTTATACCTACGTTTGGCTCCACTTTGGCTGCGGCACTAAGCGTTTGTATTAGCTTCATTGTTGAGGAAATATGAGTTGCACCCTTTTCTAAGCCTCGCAATAAGATGGTAAGGTTGTGCTCTTCTGCCATTTTAAAAGAGTCAATGAGCGCCCTTCTAGGCATTGAAAAACTAATAAAAAGCGCGCCATCCGACCCTTGAAGTAAATCCAATCTTTCCTTTTCACCCGGCAGGGAGTCAATAGCTCTTTTCTGAGTTGATTGTGCAATCAATATTGCTTGATCTGCTACCTGCTTAGCTAAAGCTATGTCTTTTGCGTCCAACTCAGGGTCGTCAATATCTCTGAGCCACCCTTTTTTTTGAGCTTGCTCCACAGCTTTTATAGCTGCGTTTTGAAATTGAGTTAAGTCAAACTCATTCGTATTGTCACCATAAGCGTTCGTTGAAAGAACAAGAAACACTGTAAGCCATTTAAAATATTGCATATGCTTTCCCTATAATTGAGTCTTTATTAATTGAGCCCCAATAACGACTGTCATAGCTGTAAATTGTTTCTCCAACCACGAATATTTCGTTTTGTTTCACTCTGATTTTCTGATTGTAATTCGCTGAATTAAGCTCTAAAGCGTTAATAACGTGATTCATACCTTTAATAGTTAACTTTGAGTTATTGACCTTGATAGTTTCTGGGGTAAATTCAATACGGTCATCTCCTAAGCCAGCTGCGATTTTTATGAAACTCATACCCTTTTCAAAATACTGATCTTCCTTTTCAAATTTAAAGGCAACCAAGTCCCCCCGCTTAATGTTTTTATCGCTTTTATCGACCAAGAACATTTTTGCTTCTAAACACTGGCTATCTGAAGAAGGTATTGAAAGCGTAAAACGTGAAATAAATAGATCGGCAACAAAGTACAAGCATGGGAATAACAGCAGAACAATAGCGGCAGCTTTTTTTCTCTCAGGGTTCATATGATTAGTCTGAATTTTAAATCGTCATGTTTTAAAAATTTTAAAGATTTAAATTCGGGGAGGGGCTTAATTTTATTTCAAAAATCGATTTTTATTCTCTTTTTAAAAAGTATATTGTGTTAATTTATAAGGATACTGAAAGTCTCCTCCAAAGAACTTTAAGTATGAAACAAAAAAGCAAGCTCGGGTTGGGCTTGCTTTTTTTTTGTTTCAATTTATACCTCTACTAATTTAACGTCTGTGGCACTTCCGTATAATCATAACTATCATCATAACAGCGCCCAATCACAAAACTTGTACCCGTTAGTTTGCTTTTATTAAACTGAATTACATTATGGGAATGCGTTAAAGTTTCACCATTAATCTCCCAAGTAGTTGCCAAAATTCGACCATCTGAGTCTTCACAGTTAAGGTGTAGCTCATAGTACAGGTCAGTTTCAAGCATCTTGATAGTGCCGGTAGGTTTCGTGTTTGGTATAACGGTTACGTCAAAATCCTGCGTACCGGTTTGACCAAACTCGGTTTCAACTTCAACTTTTACATTGTGGCCACCAACAGCCATATCAGCAATACTCTCTCTATATCTGCGCGTTTCTAAATAAAACTCACCATCTAGGAACCACTTATAGTTGATCACTCTATCGTCAGGGTGTGACAACCGAACACGAGTTCTGAGTGAAACATCCAGCGGGTACCGCAAAAAGTCATTACTGAATGTTTTAACAATCTCAATTTCGAGTGGAGTGCGCGGTAGCACTTCTACAATCTGACTTATCGTTTTTGATTGGCCCCGATCATTACTCACATTGAATGTAATGTTTTTCATGCCTACTTCATCAAATTGTAAAACAAAATTACCGTCCGTTTGCTCTAATATATTAATGCCTGTCTTATCAACAATATCAAATGTATATTTTACACCGGGGGCAAAATGCCTCGCCACTTCAACATTGGCTCTCATTTTCGATGGCATATAATTAACGGTAGCGGGCATATTCAGTTCTAACTCAGGGAATTCATATTCCCAGCTTTCTATTCTGAAACGTGTGGATTGTATGGTTTCCTCTTTAGAACCTTCCACCCATGCTTGATGTGTAATGATGTAATATCTACCATCAAGCATAGACTGATCAAAAGTAAGCTCCATTTCAGCATCGCTAATTACCTCTCCGTTAGGAAGAACCCATTCACTTTCTACGCGACTATTAAGTGATTCTATTCTTGTAGTAACTGTCGCCTTAAGTGTATGAGTCGTACCTACCTCAACCAGCTCAGGCGCTTCAATGTCAAAATAAAACCTCGGTGACCGTAAATAAGTATATCGAGTTCGTGCTTCTCTAAACGCTTCATCTCCAAGAGATTCATCACTAGCTATGCCATGGTATTTCATGCGAACATTTAAATCGCGGCCACTAAAGTCATCCTTATAAAAAGACTCTTCAGCACTGCCTGAAAACCACGTTTTACGATTATCGGTTGACCACTCAATAACACCATCACCGCTATTAACTTTAGTTTCATAATCATAAACTGCGAAAGTGGCAGCCTCATTGAACAGCACCTCAGTCGTTTGCTCTACCCTTAAATCTGGTTGAGTATAAGCTACAATCTTAAGCGGTTCTGTAGTTGCCCATTCATTAGTAAATTTGTTTTCTACTTTGACACGTAAATATTTAACTTGCTCAGTATCTAAAGTTTTTCTCCAACGCAGGGTATTTCTAAACTCTTCATCTTCAACCCAAGATAAGCCATCTTCAGACTTTTCCCAAATTACTTCACCAAGAGAACCGCTGTCAGCCCTATCCTCTGGAACATAATTAGCAGATGCACGTAGTGGCACTCTCCCCCTGATTTGACCATCTCGCAAGTCTCCCTCTATTTTAGTGCCTTTGAAAACAATAAAATGTGTGCGAGACGATTGTATGTGCATCTCATGGTTTGGGATTGGAACGTTAACTGTTTTAGCTACTGCAACAAAAGTTCCGCTCTCTTCACCTATTTCTTCCATTGGCATTTCTAATACAGCTCTACCAAATTCATCAAGCTTCACTGTTTCACTTATCGGTTCAGGGATTTCTCTTCTGTTATATCTACCAATATATACCTCCCACTCGCCCATTGAAGATTTATCATAATTCCAGCCATCGATTCTATTGTACTTACCCAGCTGAACTTTGGCAGTTACCTGGTCTGTTGTTAAAATCAAATCATCTTGAAAGTCTAAATCCAACCCTATTGAGCTATCAGGTATAACAACAGCGTTAATAGTTTTAGTTGTTTCTAAGTTGGGTAGCTTTTCATATTTAGCAGAAAAATTAACCGGTACTACATCCCATAAATTCACACCTACATCATGAGGAAGATCTAATGTGCCAGTTGTTCTAAATACTTCTCCCGTTCTTGATGAAGGGTGTCTAACCATATTTTCTACAGCTGAATTCATTTCAAAATTCATATCAATAGAACCTTTGCTTGATTTTGTCTCCATGCGAACTACTTCACCACCACCAATTTCAATTGGGTAATAACCTTGTATAAGCTCTGAGCGAGAGCTAGGCTTAACTTCAATTGATGTTGGCTCTTGTGGAGTTATAAGGAGGGTGTCTCCGTTAATGATTACAGAGTCGCCATTTTCATTAATAACTTCAATTTTATTGCTCACCTCAAATGAGGTTTCATTCAAATAGCCTACAGCGGAAGGTGATCTAGAGCGCGATGATACCTCGAATGAATCTGGCAAATTCTCCCAAAGAAATAAGCAACTGTTACGGCCAGGTCTAGCGTATTTTATAGCAATGTCTCTTTCACTATAAAAACGACATGCTTCACCTGCAGTTTGCTCACTTTCAATTTCAATCATTTCAATTGCGCGGTAAGGAGTGTGCTCGTCGTTTCTTAGCTTGAGCTTAAAAGATAAAGGTGCATAAATAATTGGAATGTTGTAATTAAAAGTATCACCATATGAATCTGTAACCTCAACATCAATAATAACGGACTCGGCAGGTTCTAGTTTTTCACTTAAACCTTTAACGCGAACAATACCGTCGCTTACATCATTCATAATTAGTGGTTGACCACCAGCCTTAACGCTTGTGATTTCGACACCATTCACATATCCATTAAATGCAGCTACAGCTAATTCACTATCAAAATAAAACTCCTCGTTATTTTCTAACTTCGTATAACCTCTGAACAGACCAATTTGAGGCTCGAAACGAGAAATTACTGCAGCTTTATCAAAAATTGTTACGTCGTTTGCGCCATAGCTATAAATAGCGTTAACTTCGACACTGTAACGACCGTCAGGAACGTTTTCGATATTAAACTTGTAGACATATTTGTCATTTATTACTTCTGGACCGGTAAATCTATTTATAAGAGTTGCCTCTGCGCCATTAGCAAATCTATTTCTAAATAATGTATTTTCATCAAGTGCAAGGCGACTAAGAGTCTGCTGCCCACCGCTTGTAATAAACTTTAATTCTAAGCCAGAAGGAAGCCACCACGTACCCGGAACATTGTTTATCGGTTTATTAACCACAACTATTGCTGTGTTGTTTTCTATGACAATATCCTTTCCATTAACGCTGAATAGGTGATCATTAGTTGAAGTTTCAGAGCGACCATTAACTGCGAATGATTCAACTTTTGCATCAACATATTCCCAGCGAATATTAATGTCTGACTGAACCTCTTCTAGTTCCCAGTAATTGTTTGTTGAATTTACTTTCACTGGATAAGCTTTTTCGCCTATTTCATGCTCTCTAAAATCTAAATCACCTAAATAGAAAGGGGTAACGCCAATTGTACAACTTGATTCACCGGTATTAATAACACAAGCGCCAAAATCAGGCATTGTAACTTTCTGAGCATAGTTGACCTCTTCTGTTTTTATTCTGATGCCATAAACCATACTTTTTGGATTGTGTACTTTCTTTTCGTTATCGTTAATCCACTCGTCATCAACCAAAACCGAGTATGAACTAAGCGCCGGCGGCTTAGGGTTTTCAACATCAAAAAGAAATGCCTTGCTAGCAATTTCTGTTTTTTCTTTTTTTCCGCCAAAGTATGTATATAGTTTGTAAGCAACAGGTGTTGCACCAGGCTCACTTAAAACTCCCTTAAGAGTTAATTCGTCTCGGCTTAATTCATTCATGCCGACCCACTCGAAGTAACAAAGGTTTGTATGAGCTGCTGATGACCCGATAGCATCTTGCTCGTTTGTTGTTACCGAGCAGTAATTTGAAAATTCGCTTTGCACAGCATTTAAAGTGACCTCTCTGATTTTAGAAACCAAGACTGAGGGATTTGTTTCAATGTTAAATGCTATCTTCATGGGCTCATGTTTAAGCATTATTGTTTTTTTGTAAGTGTTATTTCTGCTGTCTTTAACCGTAATTACAAACTCATTATTACCATTGGCAAGGCTTAATGCAGGCTCTAATACGGCCACACCTGTTTTTACAGTGTTTAAATTAACCGGATTACCATTAATTGAAACACTGACAAGATCTACATTTTTTTCGTAGGAATTAAAAGTACTTACAACAAGCTCTTGTATGAACGTAAAGCTATCGCCATTACTTAGTTTTTTCATACCTTTAAATACATCAATTTCAGGCATTATCTTATTTACACGAATATCACTAAAGCTAGCAGTTGTTGTTACATTGACTGAATTAGTAAATGATGTATTTATGTCGTAGAAACCGTCTTCTATTTGGTTTAAATCAAAAGTATAAACATAGTGATTGCCAAGCTTAACCTTTGACCTACTTGTTAAAGATTGGATAGATGAGGAAAGCGATAAATTTTTCGAGTATAAAACATTCCCATCGTGCACAACTCCCTCAGATAAGACCGGTTGGTCGTTTTTGAGGAATTTAAAATCAATGTAATCTGGAGCCCACCAATCACCATCGATACCATCTGAGGGTTTTGAAATAACCAGTTTAGCTGTATTGTTTGTAACAGAAATAGATTGAGTGTTCACTGTAATGGATTTTTCTTGTTCGTAGCCTCTAGGCATAGAGTTATATGAAAAATTATTTATTTTGCTTGGTAGGTAGCTCCAAGGAACATCTATATCCACTCTGCTTGCTTGGTCTTCGCTCCAGTATTTATCTTCAGTGTTTAGATATGCCGTATAATTTAATTGGCCAACTTTGTTACTTTGAATATCACCCAGCTTAATCTCTGGAAATGAGATTTCACAACTTGAAGTACCAATTTCAACTGTACATGAACCTAAGCCTTCAATTGAAACAGCTTGGTTGTATAAATCTCGAACCTGGACATTTACGCGAACAGCCGTCAAGTAGTCGTTTGGGTTATAGTTAGTGTGATTACCTTGTTCTTTCCATCTTCCACCGAGCTTCAAGTCAAAATTACTCACTATAGGTTTTGCTGGATCAACAAAGCGCGCAGAAATGGATTTACTATCTATAAGGGTTTTAGTTTTATCGCTGCCTGAGTAGTAACTTAGAGTGTACCCGATGGAAACATCACCTGCAGTGGGGTAAGTTCCTTTCAATAAAAACCCATCAGCTATAAAGCTGCTTGGTGCTGTCCATTCAAACAAACAGTTGCCACTCTCGATGGTTCCGCCCTCTAGCGCAATATCTTTATCGGTTGTGACATTACAGTATTGGTCTGTTATAGATTGTTCTGCAGCAAACGTTACTTCTTTCACTGAAGAAACTAAATCACCTGATTTATTTACAATAGTAAATTCAGGCTTTGTCACAGTGAACTTCCCGGTAATGACTGTTGCTGCGCTTACTGCGCCTGTCGCCAACACAGTAAATGCCGCTATCGCTTTTATTAATTGCATTTAAAACCCTTGTTAATCTAGTCGATTCTACTCAGGGTTAAATTTAACAATTATTTTTGCATCTAAAGCCGTATTTTTATTTAATATCGAGAGAAAATAGACCTAACATGCATAAATTGTAGTGCGTTATAAATAATGAATTTAATCTAATTTTCTCTTTTAATCGCCAGTATCTCTTCCACATCAGAAATATCCACTTTTTCACCAATCAATATCGATTTTGTGGTTCCGCTCTGGGCTAGATCGCTTCCCTTAACCACATCCCCAAAACCTCTCAAAAGCATATCCTGTGTAGCAAGCTCGAAACCATCGTTGAATTTTGTTAATAATGTTAGTCGTTGAAGTGAGTGGTCGCTGATATTATCTGGACAATACAGATCTAGTTGGCCATGACCACCATGTCGTACTAGCCGCCCCCTAATTTGATGGCATGTAATCGTTCCAAATCGCTCTGCATTGTATATGACTGTTTTTGTTAATTTTGGAATAGTTATTCCAATCTCTATAATCGTTGTTGAAATAAGTACATTTGCGCGGCCACTTTTTATATCTTGAAGTGCCTTTTCATTGTGCTTTGGGTCACAATCTGAGTGCATGAATCGCACTTTACCTTTTGCGAATTTATTCCACTTAAGATACACATCCTCAACCGAAACAGATTTTTTAGGGTTATTACTCTTTGCAGGACATACAACTAACACTTTATTCCCTGCTTTAATTTGCATAAGGCATTCATGCATAAGCTCTGTGCTTTCTTTTTTTAGTCTTAATTTAGTTGTGATTACTTTCTCACAGTGATTCTGCGTCAATCTAAATACCTGGCGCTGATCACCAAAAGTTAAAAGAGCTTGGGTTCGTGGTATTGGTGTTGCTGTAACCTCCATTACATGAGTGGATTCACCCATCAGCTGCTCACGCTGCCCCACACCAAACCTCTGCTGCTCATCGATAATAACAAAATCAAGCTCCCCTATTTTGCGGTGAAGCAATGCACTTGTTCCAATTAAAAAAGAGAAACCACTTAATTCTACCTCTGGTGTATTTACGGTTACCAAGTGCGCGCTCATCTCAGGCCAATAAGATAATATTTCTTGGTGTATTTGCATTGCGAGTGAGTTGTTAGGAAGCATAATTGCAACGCGACCGCCACCAGCAACCACGGAAGCGGCACAAACACCATATACCACCGTCTTGCCAGTACCTACATCTCCTATCAGAGTACCGTTTAATACTTTTCTGGAATGAAACTGGTAAAGTACCTGTTCAATAACGCTTAGTTGTTCACCTGTAAGCTCAAACGGTATATTTACGAGTAGTCTTTCAACATCAAACTCATTCAGCTTGCTTGCCAATATATTTTCTTTTTTTGAAAAAACACTATTAATCTCACGGATACAATGTAAGGCAGCTATCCTTTTTATAATAGACTTTGCTTGTTTCCATGAATTTATTGATGTCGGATTATGAAGTTGATTAATTGACTCGTTGAGCGTCATATTCTCTGCTTTCAAGACCTCACGTATATTTCCTATGCCTTGGATGGACTTCCTAAGCTCAGCTTCTGCAAGATGAAGTGTTTGAGGTAGTAAGTTGTGAATTATTTTTTTTAATCTCGACGATGAAAGAACGCCCCGCTTCCCTTTATATACGACACTCAACTTCCCGACTTCCTCGGCTTCTATATACTTTGCCGCTCGTAAATTAAGATACTTACCACTTGCGAAAGAAATACCTTGAAAGTGATAGGTCATACCGATCTGATTTATTGTTTGTTGAAGTTCACGTGAATCACCGAATATTTTGATTGATAATAAATAGTTATTTTCATCAATGAGCTGAATGGTCAATACGCCCTTTCCTTTAATCCATTCAAATTCAGGTATGCTTTTGAGTTTTCCGCCAATAAGTAGCTTATTTCCACTTTCGCTATATGCCCTAGTAAAGTCGGTTGTTACTATTGTGAAGTCTTCTATATTGATTGGGCAGCATAAAGGCACCTGCCATAGGTGGTCTATTCCTATTTGTTTTAAAGCTTGCATATCCATAAAAATAATCCTGAAATTTTAATATGAACATCATCTCTTTTTTTTTAAAACGTGCAACTTACAAGTTATTAATTGCAATTACGCGCGTTTTTAATGGCGGGTTATATTGGATAATAGAAATCTAAGGAGTAATACTATGTATAATCAAAGAAGCGTCATGGGTCATCAAGAAAATATGCAGAGTGGTCAGCAACTTCACCATACAAACAAGCATAATGCAGCCTCTCATAATAATAGTTATGACCCCCAAAATCACTCTCAGCCAGCATTTCAGCCTAACCAAAATCATGGTGCTAATAATCATCAGTACAAACCTCATTATGAGGATCGTGATATGCAAGCACCAACCGAAATAAATCCTGATTTAGCGCCAGGCGGTAAGTTTTATAGCATTAAAATTCATGGTAGCTCTGCTGCAGTGGAGTTTAAAGCTGATGTTACTCGAAAAGGTGTTCACACAGTCAGAATTGAAGCTGCCAAAGGCACTAATAAACAATTTAATTGGAATGATAAAGTGTCTATTCAATTAACGCATACCGGTATGATAGATTTATTAAACGTATTTTTGTTTATACAACCTTTAGCTGAGCTAAGGCATTATGGGGTTAATAATGATAAATCAATAAAGATTGAGCTTCAGTCCGGTAATAAGCTCTTTACACAAGTAACTCAAGCTGGAAAAGGGATGCATGGGATACCTGTACCAATCAATGAAGGTATTAGAATAGGCCAGTTTATATTGGAGCAATATTTAAAGAATTATAATAATTTAACTGCGGACATGGTGGTTACACACCTGCGTCTCGCAAAGACGCTTCAGGGGTAGTTTTGTTAGTCAGTGCTGTAAACCAATACAGCACTGTAATTTATTTTTGAACTTCTAATTTTTCCACGTCTTCTGCACTTATTTGGCTCTTTATCTTAATTTTTTTTGCGTGCTTGTTTAAAGATAAAATTTCGTCGCAAAAAGCAGCTGTTGGATAGACAGTGTATTTGTAATCAACAATTTCACCGTTGCAGTCTTTTGCAGCCTCATTGTCATACTTTTCAATTATGCCTGCTTCAATCAGATCTTGCATTGTTGTGGTCATATTTCTTCGAATTGCTATAAGTCTATTTTTTTGAATGTCTTCTGACTCAATTGAACCAAATTTAATCATTATTCTCTTTAGCATGAAATGGTACGTTTTTTCGGGGCTCGCAAATCGAAACATCGTATATAATCTTGTTGTTAACCAGCTTGAGAGCGTTCTTTTAAATTGCTGTGCCTGGTTAAAGTAGTAGCCTTTGTATGAAACTGTTTCTATTTGTTGTGCCATATACTCATTTAGAAAAACGATACAACGCTCTGAAGACCTACCCTTTTTATTACTAAAATGGATAGCCCCTAAATACGGCATTTTTGCTTCATTAGAAACCACATCCCCGTTCTCAGATGTAGATGTGTAGTTAAAAGAAAGTTGACTACCTGACAAGATAAGTAATGCTTCTTTTAGTTCAACATTTGAAAGAGTCTGCTTTACGCTCTTGAGTTCATTTTGCAACTCCTTCATCGTGAAGTGAATAGCATAGCTCGTACCGCTGGTGGCATTTATAAGAGATATATTGCCTTTTGTAGCTAAAGATATTAAAGCCCTTTCAACCTTCTCCTCCCGATCGGATGGCCAAGCAACAAAATCAGATTCTTTGCCCTTTATTACCGCCGGTGATATATCGAGCTGGCCTTTATGTACTAAACCATCAAATTTATCGAGTATTGAACGAGTGTTAATTAATTTATCAGGGGCATCCTTGATATTGTATTTAGTGGTTTTTAATCGCACGAAGCGAGACCATAAATCGTATACAGGAAACGTATTAGATAATGAGTTAGTACTTAAGCCTTCAAAATGCGTATCCGTGAACAGCTTTAGTTGCTCTACTTCGCCGGCTTCTTGCACGACTAAGTTTTTTGAGCTTAAAGTGGGCGGTAAGTTATTAACTGTAAATTTTTTCTTCTTCATAAAGCAATTATCCAATCTCATATACTTCTAATATATCAAAGCGCTATTCATTTAACAGGAATTACGCTTATATTTTTTCAAATGTTTAATTTTCAACAACTTAAAGTGGAGGAACTACGATCTGATTATTTAAAGCCACATAAAAAAAAAGGAGGAACTGCGATCTGAAAATAAAAATTGGGATTTATAAGAGAGGAAATGCGATCTGAAAATTGAAATAGACGCCCTTATAAAGGAGGAATTGCGATCTGAAAGCAATAATTTAGCAGTTTTTTTAAGCTAATTTTGAAAATACTACTGTTTTCGATGTTGTGTAGGAAGTATCACTAACATAATCTCTTTCAATTCTTATACAAAAAAGAATGCACGTATAAGAGAGGAATTACGATCTAAAAAAAATAAACCCAAGCGTAACAATTACTTACAACACTTTACCATATATAAAAACTATGAAAGCCAAATAAATATCTATTTTCTAATAAAAATCCTCCACCAGATTCACTCAAGAGTCATTAACGCCTGTGGAAAACCAACATTTAAATAGAGGAACTATGATCTGATAAACGAGGAATTACGATCTGATAGGGGGTGTTGATTGAATAACATACAAGAACCTATTTTATTTGTGGATAAGAAATGGAGGAACTACGATCTGATTCAAATTCAGTGTGGGTAAAATCACCAAAACAGTGAGTAAGTTGTTGATAAAATTATTAATATTTCACCGAAGAAGAGGAACTGCGATCTGATAAGGGAGGAAGTGCGATCTAATAAACGAGGAACTGCGATCTGAATAAAAACTAATTATTTATATGTTTCATAGTCTTACCTCCACTATCCACAGCGCTAACCTAATACTTAACCTATCTATTTAACCATTCTATTCTTTATATTTAAACTTAAGCGATATGAAAATCTAGTAATGAGTTATTTTTTTAATAAAAGCACGTTTATCAAATCAAATGAAAATGGATGCATCTTAATAATAGGACGCAAACATGAATTTTCAAATCTCTTTAAATACAGCAATACAGCTTTTTAACGAGCCGTGTTCAGTAGCTAGTGGAAAAAAGACAAATATTACAGCTTTAGATTACATTCATTTATCAATAGAAAATGGTATTGCAGAAGTTATTGGCACAGACACTCAGGCTCTTATACGCACATCTGCTAACGTGGATGTCGATGAAAATCTTGAAATCTGCATAGAGTCAAAAAAGTTACTTGCTGTGATAACAGGCTGCAATGATAACAGTAAAAATCTAAAGTTTAAGTTTTCACAAGATAAAGTCATTATTAGTTATGCCAGATCAAAAGTCTCAATAGCTACAATAGATAGTGAAGCTTATCCAATACCAGAAATAAAAATACCCAATAAATTTCAATTTAACTGCAAAACTGAGGAGTTGAAAGTCGCTCTTTCTAATATTTTGTATGCAAAAGCTAACAATGACTCAAGAGCTTTTTTGAATCACGTTAGCTTTAATATACAAGGTAAATCAATGGCTTTATATGCAAGTGATGGGCATAGGCTGGCATCAAATACTGTAACCGTTGAAGAAAGTTCGAATGACTTGCAAGGTCTTATTCCATCGAAATTGGCTGAAATGATTTTGCAACTACCACAGTCAGAGCTTGTAAGCTTTTTCTTTGATTCAAGTCACTTTTTTTGTGTAAGCAATAATACTGTCATAGCTTCAAAATTTGTCGCAACTCAATTTACAGATGTTACACATATTTTAAATACTAATTTAATTGCTACAGCCACAATTTTGACATCAGATTTAATAGGGTCTGTTAAACGAATAAGAACTTTCTTGAGTGGTGTTTCAATTGCCAAGCTAACGCTTCAAGTTAGTGGTGGTGAATTATTTCTTAATGCCCAAGCTGATAAAGCTAATGTGATTGATGATGTTGTCACTTTAGAAAGCGCTAGCGCTGATTCCGAGCTTACATTTAGTTTAAATCCAAGCTACCTGTTTGATGCTCTAAAGAACGTAAAGTCAAAATCGGTTTCGGTGTCGTTTACGCCTAACTCACTTCTTAAAATTACTGATCCAAACAACCCATATTTAAGCAGTGTAATTATGGCAATGCGTTAATTTAATTAATCCTACCCGATTTTAATAGCTTGTTACCTTTAATGCAGTCAAATAACTCAGGGTTTATATCATGAATAATCAAAATAACATGTCGGTTTTAAACGTTAACCAATTAGTTCCTTTCTCACTAGGGAACTCAAGAGAAAGACATAATGCTCAATCACGCAACAATTTAACCGCTTCAATCAAAGAGGCTGGTGGAGTTTTGCAGCCAATTCTTGTTCGACCTAGCGCTACCGAAGATAAATTTGAGGTTGTGGCAGGTTTTGGGCGTTGGCAAGCTTGTATTGAGCTTGGCTTTGAAGTGCCAGTGTTAATCAAATCTATGACTGACAGTGAAGCCTATGAAGCGCAATTAATTGAAAATTTAGTAAGAGATGATTTAACAATAGTTGACGAGGCTAAAGCAGCTCAAAAATTTATAACCATGTATTCTGGTGATTATACAGCAGCAGCAGAGCGACTAGGCTGGACACAAAAAAAATTAAATGACCGCGTACAACTTTTACGTTGTAGCGAGCAAATCTTAGATGCCTTAAATCAGGACAAGATTAAAATTGGCCATGCGGTTATTTTATCTAGCTTTTCTGAGAAGTTACAAAGCGGCACTTTAGATAAAATCATTAGTGAAAATTGGTCGGTTCAATATTTGAAAGAGCGGGCT
The DNA here is from genome assembly GCF_001661605.1 of Pseudoalteromonas sp. MQS005. NCBI lineage: Bacteria > Pseudomonadati > Pseudomonadota > Gammaproteobacteria > Alteromonadales > Pseudoalteromonadaceae > Pseudoalteromonas > Pseudoalteromonas sp. MQS005. The sequence goes on from NZ_LYRQ01000039.1 coordinate 40,562, forward strand.
GGAAAGGCAAAAAAATTCTTACATACCGCCAAATTTGATACCACCGAGTGTAGCTCTTGCCCTCACAATACCTCACACCAAATAGGTATGTTTGATTTCAATTCTAGCGATAAGGCCGCTTGTGCAAAGCTAGCTTGTTGGAATAAAAAAACTGAACTCTGGCTGCAAGATGCTAAAAAAGTTGCAGAGGATAAGTTTGGTAAAGTTATATTATTGGTTGAGTGTTCTGATAGTGATAGAAATACTGTATCAGCAAGCACAGTTGGTGAGGAGCAATTTAATCAAGGGTGTGCAAACTGTGAGTCAAACGTAGTTGTCATGGATGATAGATATGGCAAAGAGGGTCAAACAATTGAGTCTCAGTGTTTAAATAAAGTATGTTTTACAAGAGTCGTCAAGGCGCATAATCAGCAAGGTAAAACCATAGAGATAGCTGATAAAGATTTTGCCAAGCATAAGGAACAGGTCGATAAAGAGAAAGGTACTGTAGCCGCTAAGAGTGTTTCGGCAAATGCAAAGCCTATTGAGCAGAAAACTCCTAGCGCTGTTCTGGAGTTGGAGAAAAAGCTTATCCATAGTGAAGCACAAAAAATATTCTCAACTGAAACATGGTACATCAACGGTATAGTTTTAGCTTCACTTGCTATTACAACAGGACACAAGCCTGATTTTTTCAAAACGCCAAATAACTTTAATGAAAACGTTATTTCCTGCAAAGATATTGATAGTGGCCGTATACAAAAAGAAATAACACATGCTATTGAAAAGAGCGTAAGTGTTGAAGCAAGTACTGTGGACAATCGCTTTGTATATAATCAGCAAAAGCTAATGATTAGCGCTTTAGCAACCCTAGACAATGCCAGTGAAATATTAACTTCTGCATGGCAACCATCTAAAGCCCTGCTACAAAATTATACAGGCCAAGGCATTAAAGGTTTATGTAGTAGCTCTGGTTTTGAAAAAGCTTTTAACGAATGTGAATCTAACAAGTCCAATAAAGTGACCTTTGCTAAGATTGCAGCAAAATCGAAGTCTGATTTTATCAAGTCTATATTGGCATTTGATTATGATTGGTCTGCGTTCGCACCAGAAACTGTTTTTCAACATCTTAAGTAAACTTCCCGTCCTTTGGGGTTACTGTTTTCGAAGTTGCCCCCTTTTTTTTTCATGTTTAAATAAAACCAACTAAACAAATGAGACTACCGATATGATTGAAGCAATATGTGATTTGATGAAGAAAGCTGGAGCAGAGCAGGTTCAGTTGAATATCAAGCTTACTAATAATGGAGCGCAAGTCGTACTTAATACCAAGCTTCATCCACACGCCTCAAACGACCTTACAGCGACTTTGAATAAAATGACCGAATCTGATAGGCAGGTTAATTTGAATCTTCGCACAGCGCTATCTAGACCTCTTGTAGCTCAAGGCTCTATTGCTGAGTTGGATATAAACTTTGCTGATTACGTTGTTCAGTACACCGATTCATATATACCAGTTGCAAATAGCTTTTGTAACTTAACAGACAATAAAGCGGCATTAGATGCGGCTAACTCGCTTGATGCAACCAGTGTTAAGAGTGCTAGCAAAGCTGCAACTAAAGCGTCTTCCAAAATACCTGAGTTTGAGGAAGAAGATTTTAATGAAGATGCTGAGTCGTTATAGGGGAAATTTATGAATATTATAAGCTTGGACTCATTAAAAAGAAAATTTCTAATTGGAGCAATTGAGTTAGAAGATCCCTTACCGAATGGCTCTCTGGATGAAGTTACGGAGCTTTTATCAACTCAATATGCAATGGTTCGTTTTACACGAATATTTGAGTCGGATGGTGTGTTGTCAGGCTGTGGTAAATTCATGACTTACAACATAAAGCTCCCTCCCGTTAAAACAAATGGGTAAGGCTAATGCTAAAAGACTTTAATGAGCGCATTAATGCGCTCGAACTTAAAATAAATAAAACCAATAGTTTAAAGGGCGAAAATTCGGAATGTTCATACCAAGCAAAGAAATCACTATCGTTGAGTGTTTACAAACCAATACCCTGCCCACTCAAAGGGGCGGTACTCCCACCCGTAATGTAACGTTACCTCACCAAGCTCTGTATGGTGCTATTCCTCAGTTAGATGAACAGTCGTTAAATAGATTGGTAGCGGATGAATTAAAAGCAGACGGAAGTTTGGAGGTATTACAAACAAAATGGAAAGATTGGAAAGGCTTTTTAAGTGGTGTCGATCTTCACAGCTTGAGTGATGATTTATTAGATAAAACATTATCATCTGAATTTGGTTCTATTGATCAGGCCATTAATCTACGCAAATGTCATGATGACGCAATATTAAAACTGAATGCAATTTTGGATTCCTATACTGCCTCTATAGGTAGCAAGTTTAGAAATAAAGGTCAGGTTATTTGTGATGGTATTTCACAATATATTGAAAGTAATCTGGCGCTTTCTATTGAGTCTACTTTTTATGAGCGGTTTTTTGACACAGCGCATTCAGAAAGAGCAGCTTTGGCACTGGTTCATAATTCAGGTGTATCCGTAGTAGATATTGATTTAGCAAGATGTCCTAAGCCGTTAAGAGATTTAGCTATTGTGTTTATACAGGAGCTTACAATAATTGGCGGGTATTGTTGTTCAACAGATTTGTTTTATCAAATGAGTCATGATGTAGATTTGATTGAGCATTGCCAAGAGCTTAGTTTCTTGGAAAGAGATAAGCTAAAGGGTGTTATTTATGATGATGATATTGCATTGGATTATCTTATTGAAAACCATTCTGAACTAGTTGATGAGTGCAAGGAAATGTATGGTGATACCGAGTATTTAATTTACAATTTACGCGATGTATTGGATATTAATTTTGATATAAATAAAGATAATAGGTTAAAACATTTGCATGTAGATGGTGATGTGAAAGCTTCATTATTAAATATACAACAAGTTCTCCAGTATTGGCTGGAAACTCAAAACCCGATTATTTCTCACCCTATTCACACGAAAATAGTAGCGTGTATCTCTATAATACTTGAAGAACTTAAGCCGCGATTAGTCAATGCTTTTCATATTTGTTCCGATGCCTCAGTATCTGATTTGCGAATAATTTCCTTTGATTTTGATAATGATAAATCTGCGATTGAGAGTGTATCAAATTACCACAATGATATGTGTGAAGATGCAGCGTTAACGATAGATTTAACTAATAAGAATGCCATTGAAGTTCTAAAGCAATATAGGTTGGTTGATCAGGTTTTAGGAGTTTTAGTTAGCGAGTGAGCGCGATTTAAGAATGTTGTTACTCTAGTTTCAAGTTAATTAATTGGAGCAACCAATGAGTATCCCCCAACCCCAAATTGCATTAGTCTTTCATGGTTCAAGTGCCAGCAGTATATCATGTGTGACAAGGCACGAAATAGATAAAGAGTCAGGGTTAAAGCTCGGGAAATATGTCGAACTTGAAGATTGCATTTCTCTAATGCAGTCACAGTTATCAGATAAAACTATATCCGATAATGGTATTGTTATTCAGCCACAAAATATCCTAGTAAACTCTCGTGAATTTTTGATTTGGCATAAACGATCTCATCAAGGTGAGTTCTGGTTCAGAGATGCGAAAAGAAAATTGAGATTTGACGTTAATTACCCATCTTTTTTGTTTGTGCTTGATAAAAGATCTTCCAATTCATTGAGTGTTTTTACATTACCCTCTAATTCACGCCCCACCCTTAAAACTCATCTTTATCATGCGCCTGTTATGAATGTGTACAGTGGTGGCTTGCTATGTCTTGGGAGTGCTGTTCTTCCAGAAAATCAGCTAGTGCCAACTGAACTTTATTTAAATGAGGTTGAGTCAGCATTGTTTCATTCTTATTTTACGCACGTGAACCACGCAGCAACATTAAAAGCTAAGGGTGGTGTGAATACATCTCAGCAGCTTATGTTTTGGCAGAAGAAATCCGAGTCCAATGGGAAAATAAAAATGAGTGAACTTAATCGTTATATGAGATTGGGTGAATATTTAAAATCAATTGGTTGTAAGTAATCCATTTTTAATCTGATTGTGAAATATACACAATGTATGAACGGTCATCATTAGCAGAGGCGCATTTTATGAATACTTTTTACACACCTGAATCATGGCTTGAAAATGAAATAAATATTATTGTTGTTGGGGCGGGTGGAACTGGCTCTGCGCTGCTTACAGAGTTGAGTCAAATTAATTATATGATTTCTGCAATAACTGAGCAGCAGGTAAGCTTGAATGTTGAAGTCTATGATGCTGATATTGTTACTCAATCAAATATCGGGAGACAGGCGTTTCACGTGTCTGATCTTGGTATGAATAAAGCTGATGTTCTCGTATCTAGGTTGAATATGTATGCTGGCACTAACTGGACTTCAATTCCACATAATTTTATTCCAACTGACGCTAGTGTTGCTCGTACGGATTTGATTATAACCTGTGTTGACAAAGCAAAAGTAAGAGCTGATATAGGGCGCTTTTTTAAAGAAGATGCATCATCGTTTTGTGTTAGAAAAAACCTATTGTGGTTAGATACTGGAAATGATTCATCCACAAGTCAAGTTGTTCTTGGTCATGCTTTAGATGTTGAGAATAAGCTCCCAAATGTATTTGATTTGTACCCGCAGTTAGAAAGTATTGAAGATATTGATGAGGACTCTTGTAGTCACGTAGACGCTTTACGTAAGCAAAGCTACGGTATTAATAAGAAAACTGCTTTAGAGGCCACAGGTTTGATTTGGAAGTTATTGAGGGAGGGATCTATTTCGCATCATGGTTCATTCATTGACCTAAACTGTGCAACAGTCAAACCTTTGAAAATAGATCCTATAAATTGGGCGATACTAGGTTATAAAGAGCAGGCTTAAAGCTTGCTCTCACTCTCCCCAAGAAACGCTATAGCTTCTTCTTTAGCTTCTTTACCGTTTTTAATCACAGTTACCACCACATTAAGAAGGTAGCCAGCAATTAACGTTGGTATCATAAGCTTTATAGCACCCGCCAAACTAAGTGAGTCCACCATTAAATATGTAGCTGCGCCTAAGGATAAAAATAACGTTGCTAATAAGAACTGGTAGCTTAAATTTACTTGATCTTTATGGTTTCTTTTTGAGTTTTTACCGCTTAGGGTAATAAGTAATTTTGGTAATGTTTTCATTCGAAATCCTAATTGTTTAATAGCAGATTTGATAATAAAAGAATAAGGGTTGCTTTATTTTCAGATAAATATCTAATTTCTTATTTTTTTTTATAATTGCTCAC
>NZ_LYRQ01000040.1:0-45163 GCF_001661605.1 Pseudoalteromonas sp. MQS005
CAGCATTCAAACTGGCACCAGATTGTTCTGCTTCAACTTTAGCTTTCCAGTTATAAAGTAATTTATCTGTGATACTTAAAGACGCTGCTGCCTTAGGTACGCTGTAACCTTTCTCGGTTACCAATGCCACAGCTTCTTGTTTAAATTCTGCTTATTCGTTTTGTCATTTAACACCTCAATAATTGGATTATATTCCATTATTAAAGTGTCCTGTTTGATTAAAGCAGATCAGCCTTAGCTTATCAGACATAGACTGACACTTTGAGGAAGTTCGGACTGGAGCGATTAGGCGACAATAAGGTTGACTAAATATGAGAGTTAATTGATTGACCAAGTTAATCTTTTCTCGTATGTTCATGAAAATGAGCAGCGCGCTCTTTCTGTTCCATTTAACTTTAAAAAAGCTTAAGAAGGCTATGTTATAGTAATACCTTAGGTTGTTTTCTAAGCTACAGGAACTAGATAGATTAGTCTTAGGCTCGCAGAAATATTCGCGATGAAAGAACTATCAAATTATCATCTTTAAATATCAAGAAGGAAACCGAGTGAGCATTTTAACGACACCTGAACTTGCTGAAAAGTTGGCTGGCGGTGATTCTTATATTCGAACCAAGAACAATGTTGTGAAAGGCTTAGCCATTACAACGGAGCTAAACCCTGAGGCGCCAGAAGTTATTGTTGTAGGCGGCGGTCCTAATATAAAAAAAAATGCTAGGTTGTTTTTAGATCAGCAGGAGTATGTACCTGTCTATTTAAAACAGGGAGTGAATGCTTGGAAATTGCTGGGTAAATATAAGGCAGATAAATATTCACAAGACCCCAAGACCATCGAAAAACATCGTCAACATCGTACAGCTGAAGAAGTTGACGGAATACTATTTCTATCGGCAGAAGAAAATTATGAAGTAAAGGTAACTTCCAGCAGCTTCCCCGATTCCAAGAAACGTAAAAAGGTCGAGCTTGCGGCTATTGGTTATGTAATAACACATTATGAGCATCAGGGGTACTCTATATCAGACCGCCAGAGTGACAATTGTGGTTATGACTTATTTGCCGAAAAAGATAAGACTGTTCTTAAAATCGAAGTTAAAGGAACGTCACTTGATGAGCAACGCTTTTTCCTTTCCAAAAATGAGCGAGCTAAGTCAGCTGATCCGCAATGGCGTTTAGCTATTGTTGCAAATGCTATAGATAATCCAAAGTTATCCATATATAACACTAGCGAAATGGAAAAGGCTTTCGATTTCGAGCCTTTGTGTTGGGAATGTAAGATCCCGCTATGATAAAAAGCTAAACAACAAGAACCAAAACAACGGGCTCTTAGCTTCGCTTAATTTTAGCCTGTTATTTGGGTGTCACACATGAATGAAGATATCGAGATCAAAAACTGTCTAGTGAAAGCAGGGTGGTCAGTGAACATCGTGAGCTATTTATAGTAAATGCTAAATGAATTATCTTCTCGTTACAGTATTATAATTAATAGAACCCATTCAGAAAGGTTACCGTTATTTACTAACTAAATGATATGAAATGATTTCAAACCGTCACTTTTCAATTTTAGAGCTTGTGCCAATAGCGCCAAGCTCTATCTCGACCCATCACTTGCAGCAAAAATTGCTTGAACGTGACTTTGATATTTCAATTCGCATGCTACAGAGAGATCTTCAATCACTATACGAGCAGGGTTGTTTTGGGCTTGAAAAAGACACGCGGAGCAAACCGTATGGTTGGTCTATTAACGCGCAGTGGCGAGGCGGTAACGCAAAAGTAATGGGCAGTGAAGTGGCTGAACATTACTTGCTGTTAGAGCAGTTACTACCGCAATCAGTTCCCAGTGATGTTAAACGCTCAGTTCATATTAAAGCAGAGCAGGCTCTTAAACGTTTTAATGGCTATGTGCCTGATTGGCTCTCAACACTGCCTAGGCCTTTATTAAAAATGAATATTGATACTCAGTTAATTGAGCAAATTGAGCATGCGATTAAGTATAAGCGTGCAGTGAGCGCTGATCTTTATAGAGTACTTTATGATGAGGCACATTGGCTAAAATTTGCTGAGTTGAGTTTTTATAACTTAGTTGAGCAAGGCGGTGTGTTAATGGCGCAGTTTATGGTGGGGACGCTTCACGATAAGTGCTATAAAATGCCGGTTTACCGTATGCGCAATGTACACATTTTGCAAAAAACACGACGAGAGCCAAGCACTGAGCAGTTAAAGTCGTTACGTAGTGCGATTAACAAAGGCATGTCGCAAGAAGCGATTGAGTTAATTGTAAAAGTACCTATTCATTCTACGGTTAATCAAGGTTTTATTGAGCTTGGCGATCTGACTGATAAGCAGCAGATTGACGATAAAAACGTATTACTGACCTACCAGACGATTGATACCGAGCAGTTAACCGATGAGTTATTTAAATGTGCTCATTGGCTCGAGGTTATTAAACCTGAAAAGCTGCGGCAAAGAATTACTACAAAGCTTAAAGCGGCGACTGCAAACTACCTTTAATTGATTTTAAACGTTTAGGTGCGTCAAAATTTGACGCACCTATTTGCTATGCTCCTTTAAAAGTTAAGGAGTGATTAAGTTATGTTTCAATTAATTCAGCAAAATGATGGTTTATCAATCGGTGTATTTGGTATTGGTGGGTGCGGTTGTAATACGCTGAACAGTATTTTTGAGCAACGCGAGTCTGAACAGGCGCACTTGTACAGTGTTAATACCGATAAAGTAGTACTTGAGCATACGCAAAGTGATGAAGCGGTACTAATAGGTGCTGAGCTCACACATGGGTATGGTGCCGGAGCAGACCCTAAAGTTGGGCTGCAAGCAGCAGAAGAGAGTAAAGAGCAGCTTTTAACGCTTATTAATGGCTGCGATATAATTCTGTGTGCAACAGGGTTGGGTGGCGGTACTGGGACTGGCGCTAGCCCGTATATTGCACAACTTGCTAGTGAGCAAGGTAAGCCCATTATATTTGTTGCTACATTGCCATTTAGTAGTGAAGGCGAGTTTAGAGGCAATATAGCGCAAACTGGCCTAAATGAACTCAAAGAGCATGCTAATGCGGTTATTACTCTCCCAAACGATCAACTGATTGAGGTGCTTGGTAACGATATAGGATTATTCGATGCGTTTAAACATTCAAACCAAATACTCCATTCACTCATAAAATCATTAATCGATATGCTGTGCTTTCAAGGCCTAATAAACGTAGATTTAAATGATTTTGCGAAAATTATGGATTGCCAAGGCGATGCTGTACTTGGCGTAGGCAAGTGTAATGATGAGAGCGAGCTCACTACTGCACTTGATAGTGCACTCAATAACCCACTGGTTAATCAGGTTGATATGTCGTCAAGTACTGGTGTGATAATACAAGTAAATTGTAAGGAAGAAATTTCATTGGGCAGTTACAACCTCATTACCGATACAGTGCGTCAGCAGGTAAGTCCTAATGCTTTGGTTATTTGTGGTGTGTCAAAAATAGAAAGCTTAGCAACCAGTTATGAGCTGCTAGTTATTGCTACGGGCGCGAGTTCAAAAATGATACTCGATGACAATAAAAGTGAGTCAAGCTCTAAAGTAGTCGCTACTAAGCCAAAAGCATCTGATATTTTTGATATCCCCGCTTTTATAAGAAATCAGTCTGCACCGCCTAGTAAAAGCTCTTTATAGGGTTTGTAAGCAAAGACAAAGTTATATAGCTTTAAGTAAACGCTACTCTAATATTTGCAAAGGACGGCTCTTTTTAAGCTTTTGGGGTAGCTGAACTATATTACTCCAGATAGTGGAATAAGTACTTGTTGTACTTTTTAACTTGGCAGCAACCTTATTAAAACAATCTAATTTTAAAAATGATTTTTGAGTTGTTTTTTTTCTTAACTTAGTTTGCTTTTTAACTTCGTTAAGAATTCCCTTCTCAAATAGGTTAAAGTTTTTGTAAAGTGCTTTTATATCAGTGTTATATAATATATTGGAGTGGTCATAATGTTTACTCATTGGATCATGTTCTGAAACAGAGTGATGTAACATTTTTTTAGATTCAATTTCAGCAATTGTTGATGACCCAATTTTTTTAGTTAGCACTTCTTTCATATGTGATTTTAAAAAGCTGCGCAGTAGTGTTGGAAATGCTCCGGCAGATCCTTTTATATTTATGTTATCTCGCGGGGCCGCCACCATGCCTTTTGGTGCATGATACTTAAGTGCTCGGTTTAAACTCTCTTTACTGATGGGTTTTGAGCCGTCTTTACCATTACAAAATAAGTATGTGCGGTTTCTGTCTGGGTTTAATTTTAATTCTTGTTGTATCGCTTTTTTCATTTCGGATGTAAGTTGTATTTTAAACTCTTTTTGGTTTTTCATAGCACCGCGAGTGGTATGAGTTGTTTCAGGAAACGTCAAAAACTTAGGGTTATCTAAATCATCTATATACGATAGATGAAGGTTGCAAATATTTATGGGTCTTAGCCCAGTAAACATCATCAGTAGTACGGCATTTATTAATGTATTATTTTTAGCTGTTTTTAGGTTTATGTATAGCTGAGAAACAAGAGATATATCAGTATAGGCCTTACAAGGAATAGGCTTCGCCGTTCGAGAAGATATATAATTATTGTCTATTTCTAGGAATGGATTAGTGCCATTATTATATTTATTTTTTGCGAATACCCACAGTTTTTTCATCTGCTCGAATAGCTTAGCCACATGCGGACCACTTTTCTCTGTTAGTAGTCGGTCAAGCGTTGCTTCTATTATTTCAGGCGTAATAGTCTGAAATAACGTATTTTTACCAAATGCATTTTGAATTGCATTAAGGTAAGAGGTATATGTGGTTACTGTGGTTTCAGCTAACTTGCTAGGGCTATGTTTATTAATTGCCTGTAAGTTTTCTACTTGTTTACTCACTACAAATTCTAATGTGAAATTAGAGGTGTTCTTTTTGTATATTTCGGCCGCTTTTAATTTCGCTGCTGAAAAACTCATATCATTAGAATCACCAAGCTTGATATTTTTTATTCCATGTTCTTTTTTAAAATGAGTAAAAAATTTAATAATGCCATCATGTTGGAATACAATTCTTATTTGATCTTTAAGCTGATACTTTGAAAGTCTTCTTCCTTTTTCTTGCGCCAATATAATAGTCGCAAGACTGGCTAGCTCTTCCATTGACTCGTCATTGTACGGTGGCTTAAATGCATTAAATTCAGCCATGCAAAGGTCACGACTTTTAATCGTGACCTCACATGGTTTTATTGAATTTAATACTGATATTGCCATTAATATATAAGCCTTAAAAAAGTTAAAATCATCAAATAACTGATGAGGTATCGCTCTAATAAGGCAATGATATGAAATTAATTTTTTTTACAAAAACTTTGGTAAGTCGAAATTAAACTTTTTTTAATTATTTTTTGCTTTGGCTTCTTGGTCACTTAAATATCTCTCAACGACAGCTCTTCCTTCTTCGGTTAAGATCAAATCTTTTGCTATTCTACCCGTATCACCAAGTGGTTGATTAATGAAGTTCACATAGCTGCCTTTATGAACTAAATGAGCTTTAATTCTATCTCTCAGGGCTTTCTTTTGGTTGTTTTCTTTAAGGTTTTTAGCCTGTTTACTCTGCATACCTGTGAGTCTGAGTTTTTGGCTTTCGAGTTCTTTGGCTCTTTTTAAAATACTTGCTTCATGAATTTTGAATACATTAAATTTTAGCTTTGTTGTAGTGCCAAATAGCTCTTCAGATTTATCATAATTCAAGCCGTTTGGATCGTCCTCTTTTCTGAGGTGATGAAGCGCGAGTCTGGTGAGTTCCTCTGCATGTTTAAAATGATAGCCGTTGGCAACCATAATCGCTTTTGCGTTGGATTTAAAAAAGCTTCGGCACATTGTGCAAAATGCACCTGCAGAGCCTTTCATTACAATATTTCTTAGGTCTCCTTTAACTGCATCAACAGGTGAGTAATCTTTGATGATTTTGTCCAGCGACCTTTTAGCAAATGGTTTGTTAAGATCGCGAGGCTGAAGAAATATGTGATCAGGGTTACAGTTAGGGAGTGCATTTTCCATCCAGCCTCTCTGCTCTAAAATAATGGCGCGCATGGCTTTGGTTAAGGGCAATTTATATTCTTTTTGGTTTTTCATTTCTCCGCGAACTCCGACAACAGATGCCGGAAAGGTAATTAATGTTGGGAAGTCGATACTATTGAGCCACTCCCACTTCATTTGTGGAATATTAATAGGGCGTATACCTGTCAAAATCATGAATCGAGCTGCATTTTTTTGATGTACATTTGGTGCAGATGCAAGGTTTATCCACAATTCAGCTATTGAATCTAAGTCAGTATAAACTTGGCAAGGACGAGGGCTTTCTACACGGTCAGATACGTAAAAGTCATCGATATCAGCTGCTGGGTTTTTACCTGAGTTAAATTTGTTCTTAGCAAATCGCCATACTCTTCTAATCTGTGCAAAAAGCTCGATTGCCTGGTTATTGGACTCTGTCTTGATAATTAAATCTACAATCTTTTCTAACTCTCCAGCTGTAAGGGATTGGAACGCACGCTTAAGTGGGAAATGATGCCTGAGCTTTTTTATTCTGCATTGATATGTTCTGAGCGATGAAGCTGCAAATTTAGTGGGTGCGGTGTTATGACGCTCTATTAAGCTTTGTTCATAAGCATCAAACACAGTTTTAATATTATGATTATTTAAAATACCATATTTCATTTGATCAGTAAGCTGACGTGCTTTTGCTATTGTTAATTCTGGTGCTTCACCTAACTTGGTATTAGCTATGCCAGATGATTTAGGGAAAGCTGAATAAAAAGATACTGTTCCAGATAGGGTAAATATAAGACGAAGATTGTGTTGTGCCTCATATTTCGATAATCGCTTTGTATCTTGTTTCTTAACCTCTTGTTTTGATTTTTCTTTTTCCTCAAAAAAGATGATTTGAGAGGCCAAAATAACACAGCGATTTATGTGCTGCATAGAAAATGGCGATTTAAGTTGCTTCCATTCTAGTTTCGCTTTCGTGTATTGAGCTTTGGTAAGGGTTGATAGTGATTTTTTCACTTTGATTAAACCTATATAAATAAAGGCCTTGCGGCGATTTTTATTGATTAAGATCAACAAAGCAACAGAGAAAGATAGGCATAATTCGCGGCTGTAATTTACACCCAAAAATAAAAATTTGTGTTACTAATTTGTGTTACGATTTAATGAAAAATAGCGGTTTTTTATTAAACTAGAACTGCACAAAAGTTAGCCTTTACACACCTTTGTTTTTACTTATCTTTCTGTTTTATAATGATATTAATTGAAAAGGCTAAAAAATGGCTCTACTCATAAATAATAAATGCATTAACTGTGATATGTGCGACCCCGAGTGCCCAAATGAAGCCATTTATATGGGCGCTAAAATTTATCAAATAGATTCAGATAAATGCACCGAATGTGTGGGTCATTACGACAAGCCAACGTGCGTGAGCGTATGCCCCATTGATTGTATAAAGCCTGACCCTAATCACCGAGAAACTATAGATGAGCTGGCAGAAAAATATGTGAGGTTAATGGGCTAGTTACTTAATTAGTAGATTAATTATATGTTTTTCTGAGAAAGCTAAGTGCATTGTAACTAATTAGTTATTGTTTATTTTTGGCATAGTTCCCACATACAATTAAAAAAGGATTTAAAGTGCTCTTGAGCGAAATTAAAAATATAAAGAGCTTTCTTGGTGCCCAACTTTATTTTCAGCTAAATGGCCGAAGCTTAAATAATTTAATAGCTAAAGAGTAAAGGTCACAAATATACAATCTTATAAAGTATTATAGGGTTATTGAATATAAGAGATGACTTTATGAATACATTATACATTACTGGAGCAGGTGTAAGTGCTGCTAGCGGTATTCCCACCTTTCGCGGTGAAGATGGCTTTTGGACTATTGGTAGTAAAAACTATACGCCAATGGAAATGGCGACACGTGCAATGTATGAAAATAATCCAAGTGAGTTTTTAGCTTGGTATTATCATCGCTTTGCAACTTATCGTCATCATGGTCCTAACGAAGTGCATCATTGGCTTAGTGATAAAAACTTAATAACTCAAAATATTGATGGGCTAGATGGTAAGGCGGGTAATAAAAATTACATTGCGATTCATGGTCGGCTTGATCAAATGACTGTATTTCATCATCAAGGTGATAAAGTTACACCACAAGCTACGCTATGGAGTAATGTTGATGAGAGCAACTTACATCGCTCTCTACTTGCGTTATTCAATATTGAAAACCATCAGCCAAAGCTTAATCATTCTTTAAAGCCCTTTGTGTTGTTATTTGATGAATATTACACCGAGCTATACCGCATTACTGAAGCGCAGCAGCGAATGATTGATGCCGATAAAATGGTGTTTATGGGTACTTCGTTCAGCGTTAATATTACCCAAATGGCATTAGAGATTGCACGTAATTACGCTATTCCTATTGAAATTGTTGATCCTGAACCTACTCATGTATTGCACTCAAATGTAAGTTATAAAAAAATGACTGCGTTGGAGTACATACAGCAACAAGGTTAACTAGGTAAATAGGTTTTGTATTGCTGCTGGTATACATAACCTATTATGCGTTATTAATAATCAGTACAGCTTAGGCTATGTTATTGTTAGCCTTTAATTCACACTATGTACCGGTTATTTTAAGTACTAAAATACATTATAAGTAGACGACAGCAATGTTAAGTATTTCTCTTGGGCCTTTGGTTATTTCCATTTCACAGTTGATCATTTTTTTAGGGTTAGGCATTTTTTGGGGGCTTACCTATTTATTGACACGCCAACATCCATTACAAAAAGCGACTTTAGACACTGTTTTTAAAGCAATTGTGGTGGGCTTTTTAGTCTCGCGGTTAGCGTTTGTGTTTACTATGTGGGATGCCTATCAAGGTAACTGGTGGCAGCTTTTTAATATTAGCGATGGCGGCTTTATTGGTTATTATGGCTGGCTCAGCGGTATAGTGGTTTTAGCATTTTATGCACGTGGTAAAAAAGCGGTAATGAAAAACTATGCTATTGCTGGGTTTGTTGGTTTTTGTTCAATGATTATTCCTAATTTTGCGCTGTCTATTTACCAAACGGGTGTGCAGTTACCGCAGTCTGTTGTGCATAATATTCAAGGGCAGCAAGTTAACTTACAAAACTTCAAAGGTAAGCCGGTGGTGATTAACTTTTGGGCGTCTTGGTGTCCGCCGTGTCGAAAAGAAATGCCGGTACTGCAAGCGGCTCAAAAAAATAATCCAAACATTACAGTGGCGTTTGTCAATCAAGGCGAAGACTTACACACGGTAAAAGCGTTCCTTGATGAACAGCAACTCGACCTAAATCATGTGTTTTTTGATCAAAGTAGTAATGTGAGTCGCGAATCAGGTGCTGCGGGCTTACCAACCACTTTGTTTTATAATAGCCAAGGTGAGTTAGTTACCAGTCATATGGGAGAACTTTCTCATGCGAGTTTAGGCTATTATATTCAGGCTATTAGTGATAAAAAATAACGGTGTATTGCTGTTTAATCGCGTCATTCCTTTTTTATGCTCTTTTAATAAGCAGCTAAATAGCAATTTTGCTGCTTAACTTCCTACCTTTATTCGAATTGACTATTTTTTGATAGTTTATTCAGTTACTTATCAGTTTACATTAACAAACTATTAAGTTTGGTTGTGTAAAATACAGCTACTTTTTTCGTATCAACTTTAGCCGGTACGCTCATCTTTAAGTATTAACTGTATTTTAAATGGAACTGTTAAAACTATGACCGCTCATCGGATAACCCACGCTGCACATCACTCTCTTCCACTTTTTATTAAATCAACGCTATGCGTGTCTATTCTATCTGTTGTCAATCATGCATATGCTGATGAAGCAGAAGATAAAACATTAAAAAGCAAAGATATGGAAGTCATTGAGGTGCGTGGTATTCGTTCCAGTATGGCGGCTAATTTAGATATAAAGCGTTTATCGAGCTCTGTGGTTGATGCCATAACAGCAGAAGATATTGGTAAGTTTCCTGATAAAAATGTCGCTGATTCATTACAACGCGTACCTGGCGTGGTGATTGACCGTGACGGAGGCGAAGGCTCATCGGTAAGTATTAGGGGGTTATCATCTGAGCTAACCTTTTCTCAGCTAAATGGTAATTTTATTGCGTCATCACCAGGTGAGCCGTCTCGCTCATTTGATTATGCATTACTGCCCTCAGCCATGATTGAAAGCGTGGAAGTGTATAAATCGCCAGAAGCGCGTTTAGATGAGGGGGGCGTAGGCGGCACGGTATTAATGCATAGTCGTAAACCGCTGAGTATGGAGGCAAACTCTGGGGTAATTAACATTGAAAGCACCTATGCCGATGTGACTGAAGAATCTGAGCCGCAGTTAACCGCGCTTTATTCTTGGAAGAACGAGGCTGATACCTTTGGCATGTTGTTTGGTTATACCTCACAAAAACGCACTAACCGAACTCTCTCAGGAGGCACAGATGCAAACGTATGGCGCTTTGCCGGTGATAACCCGGTAGATACCAATGGCGAGCTGGTTGAAAACAATAATCAGTGGGACTCAATAAGTGATGCTCAGGGTAATAATTATAACGATGTTTGGTTTCCTCAAGTGGTTCGTGGCTCAATTGTAAACGAATTACGTGAGCGAGAAGGGGTGCAATTTAGCACGCAGTGGCGCCCAACCAGCCGTGTTGAAATTGGCTTTAACTATTTTGGATTTTCACTTGATAAAAATAGAACAGAGTCGGTGATTGATATACCTGAATGGTCTTTAAATCCTGACTTTTTAACCGATGTAAGTTTGGATGAGTCGGGCACTATTATCAATGGGATGCAATTTGATGCAGCTGCGAGTGGCGCAGAGAATGATATGCAATTGCCGTGGATGCGAGGCCGTTATGTACGTGAAGAGTCGACCTCAGACACCTTTGATTTTAATTTAACCTATGAAGGCGATTATTTTAAAGCCCGTTTTGTGGCGGGCAATACGCGCTCTGAAGGCGGGCCAAAGGAGAGTTGGGAAGCGGCGTATAAAAGTTCAAACGCCGGTGAAAATGAAAGCCGTATAGAAAATGCATCGCAAACAGCGGGTTGGCAAATTAATGAAAACGATATTAGTTTAAATATAGACCCTAATACGCTAGCAAACCTACTTAATGGCGTGGGAGGCGGTCGCGATCCGGGCTCGTCAAATTCAAGTTTTGTACGCAGTGAACTCGAAGAAGATTACTACCAAGCTGACTTTGATATTTATACCGATTGGGGCATTTTAAGAACAATTAAAACCGGCGTAAAGTACCGAGAAGCTACACTGCATCGCGAAACCGGTAATACCTTCTTTTTAGATCCTAATTTTGATATTGCTGCAGGAGAAGCCAGCGAGGGGGGGATCACACGTTTTGACAGTTATCAGTGGAATAACGGTATGCCACTAGCACAAGATGTGTTTATTAACGAAGGTAACATTGCTGGTGGTTTTAATATAAACCAAATGCCCGGTATTGATTGGCAAAAATATCGTGACATTGTGACCAGTCATTATGTGCCGTATACACGCAAAGAAGATAACTTTATTTATGATATTGAAGAGCAAATAGCGGCGTTTTATCTGCAAGGTGACTTTGAGTTTAATAGCGTGCGAGGTAATTTAGGGGTGCGTGTGGTGCGCACTAAAACCATGACATCATCAACCGACCTATATACTTATTTATTAGATCATACTGATGATGACAGCGGCGAGCCGGTAACGGGAGATGATCGATTTGTTGAAGACTATCAACTTATTACTCAAGAGAGTACCGATACTCAAATTCTTCCTAGCTTTAATATTGCGTGGGATATAAGTGATGATGTAGTGGTGCGAGGCGCGGTTGCGAAAGTGATGTCTCGCCCTGATTATGCCGATTTAGGCGCACAACAACGCATCACGTTTGTCTCAGATGAGTGGGCAGACGATAGAGCTGAGTTTAATGAAATTCCGGGTTTTAGTGGCAGTGGCGGTAATAAAAACTTAAAGCCATTTGAGTCGGTGCAAGCTGATTTATCTATTGAATATTACTACAGCGAAGGCTCTGCCATTGGTTTAGCGCTGTTTCATAAAACTGTTGATAATTTTGTTGTACCCTTAGTCATTGATGTAAAACAAGATTTTGCTGGTAAAGAGGGCATTGTTGAGGCAGGAAATATTACTATATCGCCATATAGCACAGTAGGTAATGGCACTGATGCCGTATCTAAAGGGGCGGAAGTATTTATACAGCATGCCTTTGATAGTGGTTTTGGTTTTTATGCAAACTACACTTATAACAAAACCAATAAAGCCGATGTAGAAGTGGATGGTAAAGAGTTTGGTAAATCGCCACTAATAGGCAGTGCTAAGTATCAATACAATACCTCGATATATTATGAGGGAGATGCCTTTAATATTCGAGCTTCTTATAATAAACGCGGTGAAACTGTGTTGGGTTTAAATAGCGGCTTAAATGTATACCAAGACCCATACGAGCAAGTTGATGTAAATGCTTCGATTAATTTATTAGAGGATTTGAGTTTGACCGCTGCAGTTATTAATTTAACTAAATCTGAGTCGGTAAAGCGCCTAGGTAACGATACAGAGTCTCGGTTATTAAACTCAAGCTATTCGGGAAGACGTTATTATGCGGGCATAAACTACCGTTTTTAAGCTGAGTGTGTTGAGTTTGGGTAAACAAGCTGTTTTGTTGCTGTTTTAGCTTTTTCTTGTAAGTTATTACTTTATAATGAGCGTTATAAAAATTATAGAATTAATATTAACAGGATTGAAATGAGTGATTTAACGGCAATAGCCAACTTATCTATTTTATTAGTTGAGCCTTCTGAAGTTCAACAAAAGCTAATAAAAAAATCACTGGCTCAGTGCGGTGTTACACAAATTGAAACGGCCAGCACTAAAGAAAACGCGCTGGCTGCTTTATCAAATTATCACCCTGATTTAGTCATTAGCAGCATGTACTTAAGTGATGGCACAGCTGATTCTTTATTACAGGCAATACGCAGTAATAGTAATACCGAGCAACAGGCATTTATGTTGGTATCGAGCGAGCGTAATAAGCGCCATTTAGAGCAACTTAGGCAATCGGGGGTATTAGCGATTTTACCTAAACCGTTTAGTGCCGACGAAATAACCCGAGCGCTTAAAGCTACTTTAGATATTATTAGCGAGCAAGAAGTGGAACTAGAGCACTTTGATGTGACGCTTCTTAGAGTGCTTGTAGTTGATGACAGCCGTTTTGCACGAAAACACATAATAAGAGTGCTAGCGGGGATGGGAATTCCAGCACCGGTAGAGGCCGAAGACGGTAAACAAGCAATTGAAATGTTAAACAGCCAATCATTTGATTTAATTGTTACTGACTACAATATGCCAGAAATGGATGGTAAAGAATTAACTGAAACGGTAAGGCAATCGAATGCGTACTCGCATATTCCAATCTTGATGGTGAGCTCAGAAGCTAACGATACCCATTTAGCTAATATTGCTCAAGCGGGTGTGGACGCAATATGTGACAAACCGTTTGAGCCCGCTACTGTGCGCGATTTACTCTTTAAAATCATGAGCTAAAACATAACTATAAAAGCACTTTTTAACTAAAGTGCTTTTAAGTAACGCAATGAAAAATTGAGCAGCTTGGCGGCCGGCAAGGGCTTACTTAAATAAAATCCTTGAGCAATATCGCAGTTTAGCTCGTTGAGTAAATCTAGCTGCTCTTTGGTTTCTACCCCCTCAGCCACTACTTTTATTTCTAGGCTGTGTGACATAGCTATGGCCGCTTTCACTAAATTACAGTCTGCCTTGTTATCTGTTATGCCAGTAATAAAGCTGCGGTCAATTTTTAGCACATCAAAAGGGTATTCTCGTAAGTAATTTAATGATGAATACCCTGTGCCAAAGTCGTCCATTGACAGTTTTATGCCCAGCTCATCAATTTGCAATAAGGCATCATGAATTGACGCTTGGCTATTCATCAGCACCCCTTCGGTAATTTCCAGCTCTAAACATTCATTATTAATACTATTTTTATGTAGAGTGTGTTTAATTATATTGACCAGTTCAGGGTCTCTGAATTGGCGCGGTGATAAATTAATCGCCATGGTATAGTTTTGCTTGTTAATTGATTGCCATTCATTTAAAAAGCGTAAGGCTTGTTGAAGAACAAATACACCAATAGGCGTAATTAAGCCGGTTTGCTCTGCAATTGGGATAAACTCATCTGGTGTGATTTCCCCTAACACTATATTATGCCAACGAAGCAAGGCTTCAGCGCCAACGATGGTGTTTGTTTTTACATCTATTTGTGGTTGGTAATAAAGCTCAAATTCATTACGCTCCAGTGCACCATGCATTTGCTCTTCTATTTCAAAGCGGCGGCGCATGGCGACGTTCATTTGTGGGGTGAAAAAAGAGGACGTGTTTCGCCCCATGGTTTTTGCTTGATACATAGCGGTGTCGGCATTTCGTAACAACACCGAGGCGCAGGTGCCATCCTTAGGGGAAATAGCAATCCCAATACTTAATGTCAGTATTAAGTCTCTACCTACAAGTTTAAAGGGTTTCCTAAATGCTTGAAGTAACCGCTCAGCAATCACTAAAGCATCGTTTTCATCATTTAAATTGGATATTAAAACAATAAACTCATCGCCGCCCAATCGGCCTATTGTGTCACTTTTTTTAAGTGTTTGCTGTAATCTTGCTGCTGCCGCAATTAATAGTTCATCGCCCACTTCATGGCCTAAAGAGTCATTCACTTTTTTAAAGTCATCAAGATCTAAAAAGAACACCGCGGCTTTTTCGTGGCTCTTTTGTACTTCCAGTAATATTTGTGATAAGCGGTCTAGGGATAAAAAGCGATTAGGTAAATCGGTTAAACTATCAAAGTGGGCCTGATGGCGAATTAGTTCAGCGGAGCGGTGTGGTTCGCTAATATCACGAATAATCACCATAATTTGGTTTTTTTTGGGCAGTAAACGCAATCTCGCTTCGTAATAAATTACGCCTTCAGGCATGCTTAATTCGTATTCAAAACTGACCATACTGTCTTGTGTTATCGTTTTTTCTATATGAACCTGAAACTTTTGCGCTACTTTTTCAGGTAATACATCCACCATTTTTTTACCAATAAACTGGTTAGGTGAAATATATAAATCGTTTTCATTATTTGCATGGTAGTCAGTAATAGTGCCATTTTGCTCTAGTACAAAAAATAAATCAGGAATTGCCTCAAATAAAGTTTTGAGCATGGTGGCATTAAAGACGGCTTCTGCTTGTGCTTTGTGAACATCAGACAGATCAATATCAATACAGTACATTTGTTTGGTATTGTACTGATTGGTAAACATAACATGGCTTGAAAATACAGCTACATCACTGCCATTTTTATGGCTGAGTATGAGTTCTGATGCGGGAATTTCAATATCATACTTAATCCAATTACTATGCGCTTTAATAACGGGCTCTCGCATTGGCGCGGGTATAATTAAATCTTCGAGTTTTTTGCCAATGGCTTCTTGGTGTGTATACCCATAAAGTAATTCGCTGCCTTTATTCCAATAAATAACACGTCGTTGCTCATCGTAACCTTGTACTGAAATAGAATCGACTGCATCAAAAAGTTGATGCAACGGGTCATTAGTAACATATTGATGAGCTGGCATATTATTAGTTTTATTGGGAGCCATTAAATGGGTTCCAGTTATTGAATTACTTTCTTTATATAATAGACATAAAGTTATGATTTAGCATGGTAAGCGGCGTTTCAATGAGTGACTTTTTATTGATTGAGTAAATAGTGATTTGAACAAAGCCCAGTTAAGCACTTTTATAGTAAAGGCCAATAAACATTGGCCTTTATATTTTATTATTAGTTGGTGGGCATTAAATAGATTTCGCGTACGCTATTACGCTGATTAGCTTCAATGGCAAATAATACCGCATCGGCCACGTCTTGAGGGTCGAGCTTATCTGGTTTTGCTTCATCAAAAAATGGTGTATTCACCATGCCTGGGGCTATGGTTGTACAACGGCCATGCCATGGTTTCATTTCTTCTGCGAGGTTTTGACCAAAGCCATGGGCAAACCATTTAGTCGCACCATAAATAGAGCCATCAATGGGTCTTCGTCCTGCTGCAGAGCTGGTTAAAATGAAATGCCCTTGGTTTTCACGTAAATGAGGCAAAGTGAGTTTAGCGGTCCACATTAGTGCTTTAATATTAAGGTCAACCATGGCTGACCACTCTTGAGGATCGCCATTCTCTGTACCAGGTGATGACACACCCATGCCTGCGTTAGCAAATGCCGCGTCTAATCGACCAAATTTTTCAACGCCTTTACTCACTACATTCTCAAGTTCATTAAATTCAGTGGCATCGGCTGAAACGCTAAATGCATTTTCATGGCCTAACTCGTCAACTAGTTTATTGAGTTTATCTTTGCTGCGTGCGGTTAAGATCACTTTGTGGCCATTATTAACTAATGTTTTAGCGGTTGCCTCGCCAATGCCGCTCGATGCGCCGGTAATTAAAATTACTTTCTGTGTTGCCATGGTTTGTCTCCTTTTTTGGAATTCTGCCAAGCTTGAGTGTATAGACTCAATTAAATGAGTTAGTTAGGGTTAATTGAGTGACAGTAATGTCGTTTAAGCATGCTATCAGGAGTAATTCATTACCCTAATAGATAGAATCATATTTATTTGAATAGTTAAGCTATAAGTATAATTATATAAACTTAACCTTAATTGAATTTAGAGAAATTAGCGATAAGGGTTTGAACGTATGTTTCAAACCCTAGTAGCCGAAAGCAATTAAGCTTCTAGTTGAAATGGGTATACCGATCCTAGGCTAAGTAACTGGGTTAACTCATCAAGCGCTTGGTAGCTTTCGGTTAGTAAAGCAGGGTCTGCAAAATCGTTGGCACCAAGCTTATCTCGGTAATGGCGCGTAGCCCAATCGCATAATTGGGTGTACTTTTGCTCATTTAAAATAACCTCAGGATTTACCGCTGCTAATTCTTGGCTATTAAGCGCCACACGTAACCGTAAACAAGCAGGCCCGCCGCCATTTTGCATACTTTGGCGCAAATCAAAAAATTGCACTTGATTTATTGGGTTATCGGCAATAATCATTTCTTCAATATACGCTTTTACAGCAGGATTACGCTGGCATTCTTGTGGGGCAACGAGCAACATTTTATCGTCACTAAGGCTAACCAGTTGGCTATTAAATAAATAGCTACTAACGGCATCTTGAATACTCACTTTGCTGGTTGGCACTTCAATAATATAAAGCTGTTTGTTACCTACATAGGCTTCGCGGATATCGTCTAATGCTTGCGTTTGATTTAAAAACGCCTGCTGATGGCATAATAAAACATTAGCGTTACCCACCGCGATTACATCATTATGGAACACCCCTTGGTCAATCACATCAGGGTTTTGTTGTAATAGTATTTGGCTGGTATCTTTTATATTGTGCAATCGACAAATGGCTTCAGACGCTTCCAAAGTTTGCCTTGCAGGGAACTTAACGGGTTTAACAAGCTGACTGTTGAAGGCACTTGCACCAAATACAAATAATTCTAGCCCGGTTTCACCATGGCTGTCGCACAGGCGAGTATGGTTTGCTGCGCCTTCATCACCAAAAAAACCTTGCTCAGGCAAATGTGAATGGTGTGCAAAGTATTGTTCGTTATTAAACATCGCTTTGAGCAAACGTGTAGTGGTGTTTGGCTCTAAAGAGCGATGAAATTTATTATTTAGATTAGCCGCAGTGAAGTGTACTTTGCCGTCGTTAGTATCAGGTGAAGGCGATACGGTGGCTGCATTAGCGGTCCACATGGCTGAGGCAGAGTAACAAGCGCGCAATAAAATAGGATCGGCTTTAAAGGCTTTATTAATGACTTGTGCATCGTTGCCAGTAAACCCTAAACGCCGCAATACATTTAAATCTGGGCGAGCATGAGGCGCAAATACCCCTTGGGTTAAGCCTTTATCGTGCATGGCTTTCATTTTAGCCAAGCCCTGCAATACTGCTTCTTGCGGATTTGAAAAGCTCGCCGCGTTGTTTAACGAGGCAACATTTCCATACGACAAACCTGCGTAGTTGTGAGTAGGGCCGACTAAGCCGTCAAAATTAACTTCTAAAGCATGCATACACGTTCCACTAACCAATTAAATAGTCTTTTACAATACAACGCTATGACTTAGCTTGCAAAGTCTGTTCAAAAATAGTTTTAACGCGAGTAGATACGCTCTTTCTCACTGGTGGTATGCGTATTTGTTGGCTCATTAACTTGCCACACTGTGATATCTAAGCGCCATAAAAAATAAAGAGTGTTGTATAAATTAGACATAATTTTTTTCCTTGGTGTAACTAATGACAATTAAATATAAGGAAGAAGTATGCCAATTGTTTATTGAATATTTTATGAATATAAATCAGATATTTACTATTATTTCTTTAATGCCTAATTTGGCTGAAGCACCAAATTGGGGGAGTAATTATAAAATATGCACTTTTTTGGTGTGATGTTATAAAGCCCTGCATTACATGACAGGGCTAGGGTAATTACGTTAGGTTATTAACGACCTACTTTACCTTTTACAAGGGGCGTAAACGACATCACTTTAAACTTATTAGGGTTTTGAGTTTTATCATTGCTTAACACCGGCGAGTTGTGCAAATCGTTTACTGTAAAATATATTTTATGATCTGCACCATAACTAAAGCCATCTGGCCAGCTTAGGCGATCATCTTTAAATAACACTTCATAGTCGCCATTTGGTTTTACGACGCCAATTGCACCATTGGTTATATCGGTCACATAGACGTTACCGCCCCCATCCACCGTAATGCCGTCGGAAATGGGTTTAGTGCCGTAGCGCATTACTTTGGCTTCTAGCGCTTTTGCTGAAAGCTGCTCGTTGTTAATTGCGCTGGTGGCAATACGATAAACCGAAGTCCCCGACATTGACCCAAAGTAAAGCCAGTCTTCGTTAGGATCAAGCGTAATTGGGTTAACACCTAAACGCGCAGGTTGTCCGCCCAGGCGCATTGTTCGGCCATTAATAACCATATCAATATTTTCGGCGGTGGTGTATTGGCTATCTTGTAATACTCTTCGCGCTTCACCGGTTTTTAGGTTTACTATAATAATTGCAGCCTGAGTGCCTTGTGCTGTATCGGCAATGTAAATAACGCCGTGTTTATTATCGATGACTAAATCGTTTAAAAACGAGGTATCGGTAATTGTTGGCTTGGCTAGGTAAATAATTTTATGCAGTTGCTCTTGGTTGGTATCCCAACCAACTAATCGCCCCGCATGATCGGGCCCTGAGGTATCAAGCATCCATAGTATGCCGTCGCTTGATACATTAACACCGAGTACCCCGTAAAAGCCCTTACCTTTGTTGTATGCGTAAGCCCATTGCTCATTAGGGTAGGGTTTAGTGGTGCCATCACTTAATAGCTCCATGATTTTTTGATTTTGCCCATAAAAACCATGTATAGATAAAAACTTACGGCCAGATGGCGTAATGGCTATGTTGCCAGGCGGGTGTTGTGCATCAAATGTCGCAACAGTGGTTAATTCACTATTATTGGCAAGTGCTCCATTACTTACCAGTAATGTAATGCTGTAAGTAATAGCAATAAGTCGTTTTTTTAAATGAGTCATTAATTAACGCCTTGTTTGTTAAGTTATAGCTGGGTAAAGCTGGGTTTTTAGTCGGTCAGATCATTGACCACTAAGTCGAGTAACTGCATTAATTGTTGTGCTTGGGTTGTGTCGATACTGTCAAATTTGCAAAGAATCCTTTTTGGGATGTCGGCAGCTTCAAGTTTTAAAGAGTGGCCCGTGTGAGTCAGTTGCACCAAACGCTTACGCTTATCGTGTTCGTCTTTTATAACGTTAAGTAATGACTTGTCGGTCATTTTTTTTAATATTTGAGTAAGCGCGCCACCATCAATTGCGGTTTTATCTATTAGCTCAGCGATGGTTACTTCATCTTGTTCCCACAGCGCCATCATAACAACATACTGAGGATAGGTAAGGTTAAGCTCAGCTAGAGGTTCTCGATAGGCACGGGCTATGCTGTTGGACGCCATATATAAACGATGGCATAACTGATTTTTTAATTTTAACTGTTCAAACGACATCGCTTTATCCTTCATTTCAATACAGAGTATTTTAGTTTGCATGCAAAGTATTTGCAATCGGAATTTAGTTGATCTATTATTTTGCATGCAAAGTAATTAACTTAGAAATTTTAATCTTAGGAGTTCACTATGAATGTATTACAAAATGTAGCTTATACAGCAAAAGCAACGGCAACAGGCGGACGTGAAGGCGTTGCTAAATCGGATGATGGTCGTTTAAATGTTAACTTATCAACACCTAAAGGGTTAGGTGGTGACGATGGACAAGGCACTAATCCAGAGCAATTATTTGCAGCAGGTTATGCTGCCTGTTTTATTGGTGCACTTAAGTTTGTAGCGGGTAGCGAAAAAATTGCGTTACCAAGTGATACTTACATTAACTCTGAAGTGTCTATTGGTGCGATTGATGCCGGTTTTGGTATTGCTGTAAAATTGGCTGTATCACTAGGTGATATGGACAAAGCAGCGGCACAAGCCTTGGTAGAGAAAGCACATCAAGTATGTCCATATTCAAATGCAACTCGTGGCAATATTGAAGTAGAGCTGTCGGTTATTTAATTAACCTCTTTATATTGTTTATAAAAACACGCCATGAGTGATCATTGCGTGTTTTTTATTGGGCACACCTCTAAAAGCCAAACTTGAGTTGACGCGGAAAATAGATAACTTTACCTGAATATATGAAATTTCATATATTCACTATTCCATATGTCTTTCTTTTCATATATTGTTGTTGTATGCAAAACAAGACTACACTGTATGAATCAACTAAATCCTCTGCATTTTTTTAAATGTATCGCTGACGACACCCGCTTAAAGACAATACTGCTTATTGCGCATGAAGATGAGTTATGTGTATGTGAATTAGTGGCGGCACTTGATGTAAGCCAGCCTAAAATTTCACGGCATTTAGCTGTATTACGTCAATGCGGTTTGCTTGCTGATCGTAAGCAAAATCAATGGGTGTTCTATAGCTTAAATAAATCACTACCTGATTGGGCGAAAGATGTAATTACAAAAACATTACATGCCACCCCTACATTTTATGAGCATCAATTACAGCGTTTAAATGTGATGGGCAAGCGTCCTGAGCGAATTTTAAAATGCTGTGACTAACTAAAGGAATTTTATAATGACGATTAAAGTAGGCATAAATGGTTTTGGACGAATCGGACGTTTAACCTTACGAGCGGCAATTGATTGGCCTGAGGTTGAATTTGTACATGTTAATGATGTGGCTGCTGATGCGAAAACACATGCCCATTTATTAGAATTTGACTCGGTTCACGGGCGCCTAAAATATGAGGTGCAAGCCGATGATAATAGTTTTTCTGTAGCAAAGCATACGGTTAAAGTAACGAATAATAAATCGATTGCAGAGACTGACTGGTCACAATGTGATGTGGTGATTGAAGCCAGCGGTAAAATGAAAACAACAGAATTACTCAACGCTTATTTAGCGCAAGGTGTAAAGCGTGTGGTTGTTACTGCCCCAGTTAAAGAAGAGAGTGTTTTGAATGTGGTAATAGGGGTGAACGATCATCTTTATAATCCGCAGTTACATAAAATTGTTACCGCGGCTTCATGCACAACAAATTGTTTAGCGCCTGTGGTAAAAGTATTGCAAGAAAAAGTAGGGATTAAGCATGGATCCATAACAACGATTCATGACATTACCAACACCCAAACCATTATAGATGCACCTCATAAAGATTTACGTCGCGCGCGCTCATGCGGAACAAGTTTAATTCCTACCACTACCGGCAGTGCAACGGCTATTACGCAGATATTCCCTGAGCTTAAAGGAAAATTAAACGGCCATGCGGTTCGAGTCCCCCTAACCAATGCATCAATTACTGATTGCGTGTTTGAACTAGAGCGTGGTGTAACCGAACAAGAAGTGAATGGATGGTTTAAGCAAGCGGCTAATAACAAGCTAAAAGGCATTTTAGGCTATGAAGAAAAGCCATTGGTATCTATTGATTACAAAACAGACCCTCGTAGCACAATTATAGATGCGCTTTCGACAATGGTTATAAACCACACTCAACTTAAACTCTATGCTTGGTATGACAATGAATGGGGTTATGCCAACCGGACTGCTGAGCTGATGCTCAAAGTAGGACAAAGTGATTTAGTAAACTAGTTCAGGGTATTGAAGATGTTTTCGCAAATCGCCAATTTACCATCGGCTTTAAAACAGTATGGCATTATTACGGGTAATTACTGGGCTTTTACACTAACAGATGGCGCACTTCGCATGCTGGTGGTGCTGTATTTTCATCAGTTAGGGTATGGCGCGCTCGCGATTGCCATGCTGTTTGTGTTTTATGAGTTATTTGGGGTTATTACTAACTTAATTGGCGGTTGGTTAGGTGCGCATTTAGGTTTAAATAAAACCATGAACATAGGATTAGGGTTGCAAGTTGTGGCTTTAGCTATGTTGTGTGCACCAAGCGATTGGTTATCGGTAAGTTATGTAATGTTAGCGCAAGCCTTAAGTGGGGTTGCCAAAGATCTCAATAAAATGAGCGCTAAAAGTGCGATTAAATATTTAGTTCCCGAAGGTGACAATCAGCAAAGCCAATTATACAAATGGATTGCTATATTAACGGGCTCTAAAAATGCATTAAAAGGAGTTGGCTTCTTTTTAGGGGGGCTATTACTTACTTTACTAGGATTTGTTGGAGCGTTAGTTGCTTTAATTATGCTTTTAACTATCGCTTGGATCATTAGCTTAGTGTATTTAGAGGGTGATATAGGCAAAGCTAAAAATAAACCAAAATTTAAAGCGTTATTTTCTAAGTCTAGGGCAATTAATTTACTCAGTGCCGCTCGGTTTTGTTTATTTGCTGCTCGTGATGTATGGTTTGTTGTTGCACTGCCTGTTTATTTAGCCTCGCAATTTAATTGGCCACACTGGTGGGTTAGTGGTTTTATGGCACTATGGGTGATTGCTTATGGGGTAGTGCAATCTCAAGCACCAAAAATTACAGGCAAGTCACTTGTCAGTAATGATGCGATAAAGAAAGCGTATTACTGGGGGGGAGTATTGGCGTGTGTCACCTTGTTATTAGCTTGTTTGATGCAGTTGAATATAGCTGTAAACACTACGCTAATTGTTGGGTTATTTATTTTTGGTGCTGCATTTGCTATTAACTCATCATTACACAGTTATTTGATTGTCAGCCTTGCTAAAAGTGATGGTGTTTCTCTGGATGTAGGTTTTTATTACATGGCTAACGCTGCAGGAAGACTGGTCGGGACAGTACTTTCTGGTTTTATGTATAAAGTATATGGACTGCAGGCCTGTTTGTGGGTAAGCGCTAGCTTACTTTTTCTCGTTTGTTTACTCACTCAACGGTTAACTAAACAAAGTTAGCCGAACACTAAATACTAAAATAAGTCACTAAACGGTATTTCTGAAATATTTTATAGTATGTTCTTTTAATTGGTCTAAACTAAAAAATACATATGTAAGGTAAGGTAATTTTAATGCGGGAAATAGCGTTAGCAAAAAAGTTATTGTGGATAAGTGTTGGAAGTATACTTTTAACGGTTGTACTATTTTCAGGAATATTGTGGTCTAAATTATCATCAAGTAATGCACAAACCTCTTCAGAGGCAGAAGCATTAATTGTCAGTGAAGTAGATGGTCGCTTAACCGCAAATGCAGCAGCATATGGTGAGAAAATTGCGGCATTTATCAATGAAGCTTATCGGATCCCATACTCTCTTGGCAGTATTTTAGAAGACGCCGATAAAACATCCATAAACAGAGAGTCTGTTGTTCTACTAAATCGCTCAATACTAGAAAGCAATGATGTTATTTCTAGTATTTACTCACAGTTTGAAAAAAATGGCTTTGATGGCAAAGATAGTGATTTTACCCAAGGGTACGATCATTCAGTTGCTGGAGCTGGCACACTAGAGGTTTATCTAACGAGAAGTTCGAACGGCGTTGTTGAACAACAAGTAGTAGAAGATGCCTCAGAAAAATATGTTGATAAAATTAATGAATTCGGTTTACGTGAAGCCGAATGGTACTTATGTGCAAAAGACAAATTAAAACCCTGCATTATGGAACCCTACCTCTATGAAATAACACCGGGTTATTCTGAAATGATGACCTCTTTAGTGGTACCTATTATTAAATCAGGCCAGTTTGTAGGGGTAACAGGCGCGGATATTACACTACCTGTATTTCAAAAATTGACAGAAGAGCTTTCAAAAGCGCTTTACGATGGTAAAGCAAAAGTAACGTTACTTAGTCATTTAGGTTTAATTGTAGGTACGAGCCACTACAAAGAAAAACTAGGTCGCCCTTTAAAAGAAGCGGTTAGCGCTAAAAGTTATGAGAGTTATAAAGCTCTAAAAGGCACCAAAGGAACAAACAAACAAGGCGCTGAAATAATGGTGTCTTACCCGATTGAAATTAAGCTTGCTGATGTGAAATGGATGCTGCTAATTGAAGTACCCGCTGAACTTGCCTTTGAAGGACCTATTCAATTAACTGCTGGGATGTCTGAGGCTGCAAAAGAGCTGGGTGTGATTATTTTGATCACGGGGACTGTGATTGCGGTATTGGCATTTATAGTAATGAAGCTTGTAGTAGGCAGTGTTGTAGCGCCACTTAAACAAATACAAGAACGTGTAGATAACCTAGCCAGCTCTGAAGGTGATTTAACACAAACACTACATGTTGATACGCATGCTGAGCTTATAGCTTTGGCCGGAGGATTTAATAAGTTTTTATCAAAACTGCGTGAACTTATTAGTGAGCTAAAAGCGGTCTCGGATCAAACCAAGCATCAAGGCGAAGTTACCTCAAATATTGCCGTAGAAACCAAGCATAATGTTCAGGCACAGTTTAAAGAAATTGAAAGTGTTGTGACGGCAATGAACGAAATGAGCGCGACAGCACTTGAAGTGGCAAAAGCTTCTGAGCAATCTGCGCAACAAGCTGATGAAATCAATACCTTAGTGGTTAGCAGCGAGTCGAGTTTATCTTCTGCGATGACCCAAGTTAAAACAATGTCTGAGGAAATCAAAGAAGCCAACCAAGCAGTCGAAAAAGTGGCCTCACGTAGTAATGATATTACGCAAATTTTGGATGTGATCCGAACTATTTCTGAGCAAACAAATTTACTGGCATTGAATGCCGCCATTGAGGCTGCACGTGCAGGTGAACATGGCCGAGGTTTTGCTGT
This sequence comes from Pseudoalteromonas sp. MQS005, assembly GCF_001661605.1. NCBI lineage: Bacteria > Pseudomonadati > Pseudomonadota > Gammaproteobacteria > Alteromonadales > Pseudoalteromonadaceae > Pseudoalteromonas > Pseudoalteromonas sp. MQS005. The sequence continues at coordinate 25,453 of NZ_LYRQ01000040.1, forward strand.
TGTTGCGGATGAAGTTAGGGCTTTAGCGTCTAAAACTCGCTCATCCACCGATGATATTAGCAGCCTAATTGATAGCTTGTTATCAGAAGTAGGAAATGCCTCAACTGTCATCGAAAAAGGCGTTGTACGTGCTGAAAATGCAGTTGATGAAACTTCTACTGCCTTTGATGCACTGCACAGTGTTGTTGTAAAAGTGGATGAAATAACTAACCAAATCACCCATATTGCAACCGCAGCTGAAGAGCAAAGTTTGGTCACTGAAGAAATAAATCGTAATTTAACTATTATTTCTGATGCGGCATCTCAGCTCTCTGATTTATCTGCTCAGGCAGGCGATAGCAGCCAAGAACTCAATAAGTTGGTTGCACAGCAAGACGCTGAGCTGAATAAGTTGAAAACGTAAATTTTTTATTTAGAGTTAAATAAGCGGCTAATTTAATACAGATTAGCCGCTTTTTTATACGCTGAATAATCAAACTGAATATAAAAAGAGTTTATTTAAGCGCAAAGACAAGCACCCAATAGGATTACAGTTTTTTGATTAGTACAAACATTTGGTTGATCATCGGCATCGCCAAATGCTCGACTGCAGGGCGATTAAAGTAACCTCGTAATCCTGTAAATTGCACTTGGAAAAATTGTGCGTATGCAGTTGCAGTTAAATCACCGCTTAGCTCACCATTTTCAATAGCGCGGGTAAACAATGTGGTTAAATAAGATTCAAATTTAGTCAGTAAGCCTGCGCTTAACTCACTTAAAGCCGTGTCTTTTTCAGCAAATTCGGTATTTGCTTTTACTAACATACAAATAGCACTTGGACTGCAGTCCTTGGTTTTAATAATTACATTTTCAACAAATGCCCGCAAACCACCTAAAATCGAATCAGAGTTTGCTATAAAGCCCTCAATTTGGCTTTTCATCTGTACGGTGTAGTCTTTTAAAGATTCACTGTATAACCCTTCTTTAGAGCCAAATGCAGAGTAAATACTTCCTGGGCGCATATTTATAGCTTCCTGCAAATCGCGGGTAGAAGTAGCATGAAAGCCTTTCTCCCAGAACAGCTGACTTGCCACGCGAACAACATGTTCACGTTCAAATTTAATTTTATTGGCCATAATAGTTTCTATTAATTTGAGCGACTGTTCAATTTTAACTTGAGCGACCGCTCAAAATCAAATAATATGTTTCTCAACACGACTTAATACTATTTATTATATAGGAGCAAACTATGGCTGAATTTACCTTATACACGCAAGAAAATGCATCAGCAGAGGCAAAACCTTTATTAGCAGACTCTGTCGCCGCTTTTGGAATGTTGCCTAATCTTCATGCTGTGATGGCTGAGGTACCAACATTGCTAAAGGGTTATCAAGTACTGCATGAGTTATTTCAAAAAACATCGTTTAATGCACAAGAGTTAACGGTTGTTTGGCAATCAATTAATGTTGAGCACGAGTGCCATTATTGTGTGCCAGCACACAGTGGTATAGCCGCTGCCATGAAGGTTGATGAGAATATTGTGGATGCATTAGTCAATAAAACCCCGCTTGCTGATCCTAAACTTGAGACACTTCGTGAGACAACGCTTGAAATGACACGAGAACGTGGTGTGTTAAGTCAGTCACAGCAGGAAAAGTTTTTTGCAGCAGGGTATACAAAACAACAGCTTCTTGAAATTGTATTGGGTCTTGCGCAAAAGGTGATGAGTAATTACACCAACCATCTTGCAGATACGCCTGTTGATAATGCGTTTAGAAAATTTATAAAGTAACTTAAAATCAGTGTTCTAGTTCAAAATCGTAATTATTAATGGCTAGAACACTGTTTTTAAAGAACTAATACGTTTTTAGGTATTACAAGGCAATAAGTAAAACTTATTTAAACTTTACTTCTTTATTGCTGCGATGGTAGGTGCGAATTTGCGGCTTAGTCCATTCACCTTTTTTTAAATAACTGGTGGAAACAACAAATTGCTCATCCTTGAATTCACTAGTTGATTTAACTTTAGTGATTCCCTCTTGGCTGCCAGTGACGTCTTCATAAGCAACAAATTGTGTTGGGCTCAACACTTTCATGACTCCTTTGGTATAAAAGCCAGCCGTAGTAAAATAATAAAATACTAATGACTGTTTTTTTCGATCATAGAAAATCATTGATTCGCCCCCATACTCACCTTCATTTATAGAATGCGTAGTGCGAATGGCTTTACCATTTAAGGTGCGCTCCCATTTGGTCACATCTTGGGTTGGAAGCGGGTTTTTATCTATATGAAAATCAGCTTGCCAAGTACCTAAGTAAGGAGTGAATACCGCAAGCTCAGGCTCTAGTAAATGCGTTTTATTATTTGCTTGAATACTGAATATACATAGTGAAAACAGCAGCATCGAAGCCTTTAAATATGTCATAATTTAACCTTGGTGTTTCTTTTAATTATCTTCATTATAGGCGATTATTTTTTGATAAAAAGTAGCTTAATTATATTTTCCAGCTTGTTTATAGCCTTATTTTGGTTAGCTTACTTAAATAATGAAGTTGAAATGTACTTACCCATATATGTTTCATCGATCAGCTGTATTACATTTGTATATTACGCATGGGATAAGCGAAAAGCGGTACAATCAAACCATAAAAAGGTGAGTCGTATACCTGAACGACACTTACATCTATTGGCTTTATTTGGAGGATGGCCCGGTGCACTTATTGCGCAGCAAAGTTTACGACATAAGTCACAAAAGCGAGTCTTTATTGCAGTGCTATGGGTATGTATTGTGGTTAATATATGTTTTCTAAGTTATTTCTGGGTGTTTATTTGCTAAGGTATTTAAGCATTAGGTTTTTCGGTAATACAAAATGCGATGAGTAACTTCAAAAGTTAATTAAACTTCCTGATTATGGGTTTAGTGCTTAAAGGATATTAATGGGTCTAATTGTGTTAATTATTGATAAATGATGACTTTATTTAGGTTTCAAACATTAATAATGTAGCTTTCAAACATTCAAGAAGTAGTAAAAACATTCATTTTAGGGTTTAAACCATGGAGAGGACTTCGATATCAGCTTTCAAAGCTATTTTACTAGTGATTTTATTTAGTATTACTTCAACACAGGCTTGTGCAGATATGTTTGGTTTTTTTAATAAACAGGATTTTGTTTTATCGGCTCCGGTGAAGGGGCAATTATTAGATAAAGGGCAGCCTGTTGCAAATACTAAGGTTGTGCGCTCGCTTACTTATGGTGATGAATATAAAGATGAAGCAATAACCGATGATAATGGTTTTTTTACCTTTACAGAAAAATCTATAAAAACGAGTAAGCCTGCAAACATGTTTGATAATGAATCACTGGTTCAGCATCTTTATTTAGAAAATGGTACGCCTGAGGGCGTTGTACTTTGGTACACAACCGTGTCTATGCACGAGGGGGGTGATACCCTAAAAAACTTACTCGCTAACTTAGAGTGTGATATTGCCAAAGAGCCACAAACATACGACATACCTATAGAAGAAGCGCCAGAGCATTTCTTTACGATATATGGTGCATGTAAAATTTAACTAATCTCGCTCTAACAAAATGGCACCACTTTGGCTTTCACCTAAGTGGTCGTCTTTGTTATAAATAGGGCACTTGCTGATTGATAAACACCCACAGCCAATACAGCCATCAACCCGTTCACGTAAACGTTGCATATAAGCAATGCGCTCATCAAGCTGTGCTTGCCATTGTTTTGAAAGTGCAGACCAGTCTTTTTGGGTAGGTGTGCGTTGCTCTGGTAACGTTGCCAGAGTTTGTTTAATTTCTTCTAGCGTGATCCCCATCGCTTGTGCTGCTTTTATAACTGCGACTCGCCTTAGTACATCTGGTTTAAAGCGTCGTTGATTGCCACTGTTTCGCCAACTGCGTATTAGCCCTTTATTTTCGTAAAAGTGCAGTGTAGATACCTTAACGCCACTGCGTTTAGCGACAAACCCAACCGTTAAGTTGGCTTCAGTAAGCTTTTTTTGTACCGCCATCACTTCAATTCCTTTTAAAAATTAAATTATTTCTTATTGACCTGAACTTAACTTGAGGTTTTAAGCTTTGCTCCATCATAAAAAAAGGAGCTAACCCAATGCAAGAAAAATCAGCACACAATATCGCAATCATATATTCAAGTGGTCGTAAAAATGGCAATACTACCGCGCAAGTTAATGCCTATAGTAAGCAACAAAGCGGCATTGTTTTTTGCTTAGATGATTATGTTATTTCACCTTATCGCTACGATAAGCAGTATCACAATGATGATTTTTATAATTTGTTTGAAGTGTTACTTCGCTACGAACATTGGGTGTTCGCATCGCCTGTGTACTGGTATAACACCACGCCACAAATGAAAGCATTTATGGACAGGATCACAGATTACATGGATGATGAGGCGTTAAAACCGAAGCTTAGAACTTTACGTCAAAAGCAGTTTTCACTGCTGTCTAATGCCGCATCTCCCTCTGCGCCAGACGCATTTATCGATATGTTTAAACATACCTTTAATTATTTAGGAATGACTTTTAAAGCGCATTCACATGTTCAGGCTAGTTAATCACGTTAAATAGCGTTAGGCTAAACAAAAAGTAAAAAGGATGATGTATGAAAACGTTACTTATTGGCTCAAGCTTACTTTTGGCTAGCTTTAGTACTCTTGCTGCAGAGCCTGCGCCTGTTATTAAAGACTATGGTTATTTTTATAATGTGCCCGAGCATGTGTCTGATTTAAGCCAAGCGCAGTTTAAGATAGCTTTTGATGTAGGTAAAGGCGCTGAAAAGGGCGCGCAAAATAATCATATTAACTCGCTAGCGCGATTTATTAATATGCATGTGGCTCACGGCGTAAAACCAGAAAATATTCAGCTTGCGCTGGTGGTACACGGTGGAGCCAGCGTTGATGTACTGCAAAACAGTGATTATAAAGCTCGGTTTGAAAAAGATAACAAAACCGAATCTTTAATTAAACAGCTGCTTGCTAATAACACGCAGGTATATGTATGCGGGCAGTCGGCAATGCATATGATGGTAGCAGCAGATCAGCTTATACCTGGGGTGAAAATGGCGCTTTCTGCGATGACTGCGCATGCGCAGTTACAGCAACAAGGCTATACATTGAATCCGTTTTAATGAATATTCTGTGTTTTGGTGATTCCAATACCTTTGGTATTTCTCCTGTTGATGGCAAACGGCTGAGCGAAATTGAACGCTGGCCTACTTTATTAAAGCAGCAGTTGGGCACCGGCTTTGAAGTGATTGAAGCCGGGGAGCCTAATCGTACTTTAGTCAATAACCCCCCGTTTATGGGAGATAAATCGGGCATTAAATATTTAAAACCGTATCTGGAAGCGCACACTGTTGATGTTGTTATTATTCAGCTTGGCACCAATGACTTAAAAGCACGTTTTGCACTGTCTGCTATCGATATTGGCAAAGCGCTTGAGGAGTTAATTTTAGCCATTAAAGCCTTTTATCATTGTAAAACAATACCAAAGATAATCATTATAAGCCCGCCCAAGGTTCATGAAGTGGGAAGTTATAAAAGCATTTACGCAGGTGCAGGTAAAAAAGCTGAACAATTATCCATTGAGTTCAAAGCCGCCGCTGATCGTCACACGTGTGAATTTTTAGATTGTTATCTGCTGATACAATCTTGCAAGAAAGAGGGCATACACTTAGCTGTTAGTGCGCATAGAGAGCTTGCTAATAGGTTGACACCTATAATAAAAAAAGCCGCTGTGTACTAGGGTCTGTTGACCTTTGCGGATTAAAATTTGTTTAAACTAGGGGCGGTTTAATCGCGGCGCTCGGATTGTAACCTAGTGGGCTAAGTAAAAGCCGAGCAAAGCTTCCGCGTCCTGCTCACGCCCCTTACCTACATCCATGTAGGCAACAAAGAGTAAATCGCCCCTAGGCAGAACCCGAAGGGCAGCGCCTGTTTGGTATTGATGCTGCGTTATCGCCTATTTATGGGGAATAACCACACCACATAGGCTCTGCCTTGCCTAAATACCAAACAGACTGCTGCAAATTTAACCTTGAAAGATCAACAGACCCTAAACACAGCGGCTTTAATTTTTTGCTTAGGGAGTGTATTAAAATGCGTAACTAACGCTTAAGCGTGTTGTACGCGGCATAATGTAACGGCCATTGGGCGCGTCGGCATTACGTGGGTCGCCTTCAGTGATACCTTGCTCGTCGGTTAGGTTATCTATGGCTAATTGCAGTTTAATGCCTTCCATTGGTTCAACAATTAAACCTAAGTCAACTTTTTCGTAGCCATCAAGTGTCACGGTGTTTTCATTATTACCAAAGCGGTCATCTACTGCTGACAAAGTACCATAGAGTGTGGCGTACATGCCGTCTACTTCAAAGTCATAGCTTGGTGTTACACGTACTTGCCATTTAGGCTGGCGCTGTGCTTCATTGCCTTTATTTTCTGGACTTTCAGTGATTTCGGTTTGTTGTAATGTGGTATTTAAATTAACAGAAAAGCCAGATTCATGATTAAAGTTGTAATCAAGTTCAACACCATACGCTTCGTTGGTTAAAATTTCAGCCGGCACACCCGGGCGACTTACAAAGGTATCGCCTTTTACTTCATTGACAAAAAAGGTGGCGTAGAAGTCGGTAGAGTCTGAAATAAGCTTGTAACCTAGTTCGCCCTGCGTTACTTCTTTAATTAGTTTTTCACCCCCTTGGTATGCGCGAAAGTTATCTCTAAAGTCATCAAAATATGGCATTTTATAACCACGGTTAACACGTGCAAACACGCCCATGTCGTCATTAATTGAATAGTTTAAACCGGTTGTCCATGAGGTTTTACTTTCATCGTAATCAACAGTTTTAGTGATAATGCCGTCAAGGTCTTCATCAACACTGTACTGCACATCATGGTTTTCTTTACGTACACCTAAATCAAGCGTAAATGCATCTGCAAATTTATATTGGCTTGTAAAGTAAAGGGCATTGGTGCGTGCATCGCCTGTTGAGCTAATATCGTAATTAAAACCACACCCGTCAGTGTTTTGGTTACATTCAATACCATTTAATAACTCACCACCAGCTTCCAGCACATGATACGCGGTATTACCTAAGCTCCACCAATCGCTCGCAGATGTGCTTGCTGTGTAATAACCAAAAGTGGCTGATAAGTCACCAAATTGTTTTGAAAAAGCTAAGTCGTTAGTAAACGAGCTTATTTCTTTTAATACTACCCAGCGACCCAGTTGCTGAATCGCAGTGTCACTAGCATATTCGGTGTTAGTTACCGCACCGAATGCCGTTTGGCCATTGTCGGCCAATTCACCAACGGTTGTTGCTGAACCATTAGGTACTAGGCCAAATGTATTGGCATCGCCTTTGGTAATATTGAAGCGATCAATAAATTGCCAGCCATTATCAAATTCAAGTTTAATACTACCGCCGGATACATGGCCATCCCATCCTCGGCCATCACCTAGGTCAATGTCGTGTGGTTGCGCATTTGGGCCGGTAAAAATCGTCGCTTGACGGTTAAGTGTGCCAAGTTGGGTATATTCAGCATCAATGCCATTAACATTGAGTGGTGTTGGTAAGTACCATGCGCCATGATCGTCTGTTTGACGGGTATAAAAGTTAAGCTCGCCATTGTCTAACTCTTTAGTAATGTTAATTGTAAATTGGCTGCCTTTTTCAGAAGTAAAGCCTGCATCACGAATACCAGGAGAGCTTTTAACATAGCCGCCTACCATAAAATATAGGTCGTCGGTGATTTCACCACTTACTACAGCATCAACCCGTTGTAAGTCGTAATCTGAGGTGGTGTATTTAAATAAGCCTTGAGTATCTTCACTGCCACGTTTTAATCTAAAGTTGGTTGTTAAACCAGGCTGACCATTGGATAGCACAGGATTAGGACCACCACGCAGTGCTTCCATTGTTTCAATCGTTTCATCGATTCTAAATAACGATGAGTTTTCTAAAAATGAAAGAGTAGGGGCAGGGTAAACTGGCGAGCCTTCAATACTGAGTGTTAAAAATGGCGCATCACCACCTCCTGGAAACCCACGCACAAATACGTTGGCACCAGACTCACCGCCAGAGCTTTCAACCCACACACCGGGAACGGCTTTAAATAAGTCAGCAGTACTTTTAGGTGATAATTTTATAATTTGTGATGAATCAATATTTGTTACAGCGTAGCTGGCATCAATCTTTCTGATCCCAACACCTGCGGGTGTACCAGAAACGACAATTCGCTCAACTTTTTTTTCTTTTGCTTGTTCTGCTGCAAGAGCAGCGTGTGTGCTTAGGGCTAAAGTAATTGCACAGGCTAGCATGCTTTTTGCTTTATTGAATTTCATGTGTGAGATCCCGTTTTTAGTGTGTTAAACAGTGTGTATTACAGCGAGATTGATTAAATTTTAATGTAAACAGGCTGTATAAATTGAAACTCTAGAGATAAATGCAAACGTTTGCAATATTTATTTGTAAATTATTTATTAATAAGGGCTGTTGTTTTATTGAGCGTAATTACACAAGAGCGTAATTTTTAAGTTAATGGGCAAGCCAGTAAAAAATAATAATGCTATATTGTCAGTAAGTTAGATATAGCAACAGCCGCAGTGGAGCGTTTAGGGTTTTATGAATAATAAAAAAATTAAATTAGCTGATTTAGCAAAGCTTGCTGGGGTGTCTACCTCAACGGTTTCGCGCGCGCTGAATAATAACCCGCTCATTAAGCAAGAAACCCGCGACAAGCTTCAGCAGCTTGCAAAAAAACATAATTTTAGCCTTAACACGGCGGCTAGCCGTTTGCGTACGCAAAAGACCAATGTTGTTGCCGTCATTATTAATCTTGATGAGCAAACCGAGCAATCAATCAGCGATCCATTTTTACTCAAGGTAGTGAGCGAAATTAACCTTGCGCTTAATCAACAGGGGTTAGAGTTGTTGTTATCTAACTCTATTATGGCGCAAGATGACTGGGCTAATTACTTTATTAATGGCCGCCGAGCAGATGGCATTATTGTTGTGGGGCAAGGAAAAAACCAAACTAATATAGAAGCGGCTGCCGATGCAGGTATTCCTTTAGTTGTATGGGGGGATCCAAAAACACAAAGCAATTATCCTATTGTCGGCAGCGATAACTACTTAGGAGGAATGCAAGCGACCGCTCATTTAATAGAACACGGTGCTAAAAATATTTTATTTTTAGGCGATCCTGAGCATGGTGAAATTAGTGAAAGGCATCGTGGTTACGCTGCTGCACTTTCTACCCATAAACTTGAGCAGCATGTTATATCCATTGATCTTACCAGTCGCTCTGCGTATCAAGCAATTAACCAGTTATTACGTGAAAAAGGGTTGTATTTTGATGCGATTATGGCCTGTAGTGACATGGTTGCACTGGGGGCGATGAAAGCGCTGAAAGAGCGCTACGTGAGTATTCCCAACGATGTGGCTCTGGTTGGATTTGATGACATTGCCATGGCTGATATCAGCCATCCTTCACTTTCTACAATTAAACAAAACACCCAATTTGCTGCGACTTTGTTAGTTAAAAAGTTAATACAGCAGTTTTCAGGTGAAAAAGTCGAATCACAAGTTATTGATATAGAGTTAATTACTCGCCAGTCAAGCAAACGTTAACTTAGTATTCATGTATATTAATTGTTAAATTTAAAATGCAAACGATTGCAATGATGTTTATTCTACTCTAAACTCAGGATTCACTGACTAACACACACGGTAATTTACCAGCTATGGGTAATTTGCTTTATAAACGTTATGGCGTATGTCGCTATAAACGAGGCACGCAATGAGTAAAATAAAAATCACACTGGCAATTGCTGCAAGCTATTTTATTTTCGCAATTTTATTAAATAGCGTAGGCACTGTTATTTTGCAGGCTATAAACACATTAGGGGTAAGCAAAACAGAAGCGTCGGTTTTAGAGGGGTTTAAAGACTTATCAATTGCAATAATGTCATTTGTTGTTGCTTCATTTATACCGCGTTTAGGCTACAAGCTTGCAATGCTGCTAGCACTGCTAGTTGTCGCTATAGCGTGTTTGAGTACGGCTGTAATAAGTGACTTTTACATGTTTAAAGTGTTATTTGCTGCTGTGGGTTGTGGTTTTGCGGTCGTTAAGGTGTCGGTTTATTCAATTATTGGCCAAGTGACTGAGGATGCAAATAGTCACTCATCATTACTGAACACCATAGAAGGCATTTTTATGGTGGGTGTATTAAGTGGCTATTGGGTATTCACCGCATTTATAGACCCTGTTGATAGCAATGCCTGGTTGAACGTTTATTACGTATTAGCAGCGCTTACGCTTTTGGTGATTATCAGTGTCGTAATAGCACCAATAAAGCCTGCTATCAAAGGTCAAAAAAGCAACTCGGGTTGGAATGACTTTATTGCTATGCTCAAACTTACCTATCAACCGTTAGTGCTGATTTTTATTATTAGTGCATTTTTGTATGTGTTAATCGAGCAAGGGGTAGGGACTTGGTTGCCTACATTTAATAATCAAGTTTTGCAATTACCAGTAGCTATTAGTATTCAACTAGCGAGTATTTTTGCCGCAGCTCTTGCTTTAGGGCGCTTAGTGGCGGGCCAAGTATTAAAGCATATTCATTGGTTTGTAGTACTTAGCTGTTGTTTAGTTGCTATGGCTGCATTGATCATTATTACCTTACCACTAACGGAAAACTTACCTAAAAGCGAGGTGAATAGTTTATTTGATGCGCCTCTGGCGGCGTTTGTTTTGCCATTAATTGGCTTTTTTATGGCGCCCATTTATCCGGTACTCAACTCAGTCATGCTCAGTGCGCTTCAAAAGCATCAACATGCTGCAATGACAGGGTTAATCGTTGTGTTTTCAGCACTTGGTGGCACCACAGGGTCGGTGATAACCGGGTATGTATTTGAGCACTTTAGTGGCCAGCATGCTTTTTATCTTTCACTTGTGCCCATTAGTTTAATTTTTATTAGCGTGATTATTTTTAAAAAACGCACCCATGCCATTTCACAACACGCAGTCAATAGTTAATAGATTAGGACAGTTATGAGTTTTTTTAATAGCCAATTATTTAAAGATGTACAAACACAGCACATATTTAGCGACTGTAAAACGTTTGCTGATGCAACAGCGCGTGTTGATTGGCAAAGTGCCTGTAAACAGTATGAGCAAATAGCACCCCTTAATAAAACTCAATTAAGAGACTTTGTTGATGCGCATTTTATAACAACGCCTTTATTAACAATGAAAGGGGCTGCAAATACCACCAGTGTAAAAGGCTACATAAACTCACTGTGGAGCGGCCTTCGACGTGAAGCCGATACACCCAAAGCTAATTCTTTACTCGCTTTAAAGCACAGCTACATTGTACCTGGTGGACGTTTTCAAGAAATTTATTATTGGGATAGTTACTTTACTGCGTTAGGTTTAATTGATGCAGATAAAAGTGATGTAGTAGAAGACATGCTACAAAACTTCATAGACTTAATTAACGATTACGGCTGCATTCCAAATGGTAACCGCAGTTATTATTTATCGCGTTCACAACCGCCTATTTTAGCGCTGATGGTTGAGCTTTTATGGCAGCACACTCACAGTAAAACACATAATTTAGCTTGGCTTAAATTGTGTGTTGAAGCTTTAACAAAAGAGCACGCATTTTGGATGCAAGGAGCAGATACACTCAGTGATACGCAAACAAGTGTAAAACGCGTGGTAACAATGCCATGTGGTGGGGTATTAAATCGCTATTGGGATGATGAGGCGGCTCCTCGCGCAGAGTCATTAAGAGAAGACTTAGCGCTTGCATCAGGGTTTAGTGATGATAAAAAAACTGAGTTTTATCGTAATATTCGTGCTGCGTGCGAATCTGGGTGGGACTTTAGCTCGCGCTGGTTAGCCGAGTCAAACTTACTAAGCTCAATTCAAACGACAGATATTGTACCCATAGATTTAAATTGCCTACTGTACAATTTAGAAAATCAGCTTAGTAAATGCTTTAAATTGCTTGGTAATGAGCAACAATCACAAACGTACAGCAGCTATGCTGTAAAAAGAAAGTCGCTTATTAATCAATATCTTTGGAGTAATGAGAAGCGTTTTTTTGTTGATTATAATCATAAGCTATCTAAGCCGTCTGCTATTTTAAGTGCAGCGGCAAGTACCCCGCTTTTTGTTAATTTAGCCTCGCAACAGCAAGCTGAACTGGTTGCAAACGTATTGAGCAAGCAGTTTTTAAAAGTAGGTGGTATTGTAACAACGGTTGTTGATACTCCACAACAATGGGACAGCCCGAATGGCTGGGCTCCATTACAATGGTTTGCGGTAAAAGGCTTGCGTAATTATGGTATTGATCAATTAGCTACACGCATAATGAAAAACTGGCTAACAATGGTAGAACAAGATTTTATTGAAAATAAATGCTTGTTGGAGAAATATAACGTATGCACACCGCAACAAAAAGCCAGCGGGGGTGAATATAAAGTACAACAAGGATTTGGTTGGACTAACGGTGTTACATCACGCTTTTATACACTTTTATAGGGTAACTAAACTCATTGGCTTATACCAAAAGAGCATTGTGTTTTGTAGTTAATTTAGGTAATGTGACGATTGTTGTAAATCTAATGTTTCAAGGATGAGTTATATGTTGCAAAAAAGCTCGGCTTTTATTAAGACAACGCTTCAATCGTCTTTCCATTCTCAAAACTACACAGTTATTTTAAGAACACTTCAAGCCATTTTTGGTGATATAAAAATGGACAGTACTATCCCACATATTGATCAGCGTGGTGCTTATGACATTTTTCTAATTGATGGATCTCAAAATGATTGGCAGGACTTGATCCCAGCAGATTTAATTTGTTTGGCTAAACAGTATAAGGTTGTGCTTTTTAATGTAGAACTAGAGCAAGTATGTGAAAAAAACTTATTACTCAATCATTTTAATGGGGTATTTTATAAATCGGCTGCAGCAGAAGATATATTTAAAGGCTTAGTAAGAATTTCTACTGGTGAGCTTTGGTTTACTCGTAAAGTAATCTCTAAGGCCTTTAATGATATTCTAAGTGTGGCCTCTTCGTTTAGCTCCTTAAGCGAAGATATCACGTTAAATGAAGCTGACTATAAGCATTTAACTAAACGAGAAAAATCGGTTATTCATTTAATTGCACAAGGAGCGAGTAATAATAAAATAGCGGACAAACTAAACATTAGCGACCATACTGTTAAAACTCACCTTTATAGCGCATTTAAAAAAACTAATTCGCGAAATAGAGTTGAATTGGCCAATTGGGCGCAAAGATATATTTCAGTATTATTACCCGTTGAGAGCTAATCGTTATTTGTTTGGCCACATCAATGACGTTGTGGCCATCTGCAAGAGTAGGTTAAGTTGCCTGTTTAGCCCATAAGCCTTTATCAATACCTTTGGTGATAAGATCTGTAAGCGCTTTTTCTATTGCTTGCGTTACGCAAATGCTCATTGGTTCATTATCACTAAATCCCGCCTCAGCTTCCGCCAGACGTTTATAGCTAACATACCTAAAAAAACCTGCTCGCATTTCTTGGCTCAATACTTTTTTGCTGGTGGCTACTGATAACAATACCTGGCCAGTTCTTACATCTACGGCACGTAAATAGATTGATATTGCATCTTCACGATATAGCTCTGATGCGCCAATACCAAAATATTCCATTCCTAAGCCACCCGTTTTTACATTGGTGTCGTAACTAATTATACCGCCTTCTAAAATGATTTTCGCAGTGGTTAACGGCGGTAGCTCGCCTTGATTAGGGTTAGTCGCTTGTGCCGCTCTAATTATTTTCCTCTCTGTCAAAATATTTTGCAAACCCTCACGTTCAACCGGCGTAAACCAGTCAGACTCATGTAATGCTTGCACTAGAATAGAGTTTGCACCTTGAGTGACGGCCGTTGAAAACGAGCTAACATTAGTTTGTGGCTTATATTGACCAGTTTGATCGCGAAATGAATAAACCGAGACTGGAATGCTGCCCGCAGGTTTAGGTAAGCTTTTTAAATCAGAAAAGACATCTGTTGGCTCTAACGTTACCGCACTTTGTTTTGACGGAGGGATTAAATTACCCATAGTAGAGCAACCACTAAGAGAAAGAGCGATTGTTATTATTATTAATTTATACATTATCCAAACCTCGGTACTTCGATAACCACAACCGAGTCATCAATTACATTTGTTATTCTAACCGTGATAGTGTCGGTTGTACTGGTGATCACTTCTATTTGATAATCACCACTCATAAAAATGGAGTCTTGATTAAAAACACTGTCTTCAATATTTTCCCCAAAAGCCATGTCGGTGATTTCTCTCACCATTCGATTTAAGTATGTCCGCTCTAATGAATCTTGAAACTGCTCTGCATACCCTTTTTCGACAACCGGCGCTTTATGTTTATTTTGTGCTTGTGCCTTACTAAGCAGCATATTGGCATTGAGAGGGTTGCCACCAAAACTCGGGTTAATAGGGGTATAAATAATTTCAGTTGCGGAGACTGAAAAGCTTAAAGTTGTTATTATTGTTAATGCTATTTTTTTCATTGTTACCATCCATTCAATGCCATATCAGGACTCGCTGTTTGCATATTCGATCGCGCCATGGCGTCCATTACAGAGTGCACTGCTTGCTCTACTCGCTCGTCCAAAGGCTCTAACTTTCGTCCCAAATGGGTTGCATAAATAATCTTATGATTCATTATTAAAACTAATTTAGTACCAGCACGGGGTATAACCGTTTCTTTTATTTCTACATTAAAGCCAGCTGTTGAAGGCAGTTCACGCCAATAATTTGAAAATTCACTGTAAAATTGATACCCAAAGCGACTAATACTTTTGTTTAGTAATAATCCATCGATTTCTAATTCAGCACTGGCATTACTCAAAGGAGTAAAAAAAGTTAAAAGTATAAAAAGATAGATATATTGTTTATTTTTCATAGTTAAAATAAGGGAGAGGGTTACTCTCCCCGTCTCATCAATTACATTTGTGTAATTGTTGCTGTATTACCATCACCAAGTTGAGTGACAGAGAATGTACTGTTAAAGCCAATTACGTTACCTTCAACAGTGTTGTAGTTACCGGTTTGAGTAACAGAGAATGAAACGTTTTCACCGCCTAATAAAAACGCTGAATCTCCAGTTCCACCTACCCAGTTACCTTCGCCTTGCTGTGCAATATCAATAGAGTGATTACTGCCTTCTACCATTAAGTCAATAACGTTAATATCACCATTTTGAGCAATATCAATTTGGTTTGCGTTACTATCAAGGATACCCGCTAGTGTAACAATCGCCTCGTTTTGATTACCGACTTGATTAACATCAATATCGTTATCGTTTGAAGTGAGAGAAACATCAGGATATGAAGACTGCACTAAAATTGCGTTTTCATCGCCACCTGATTGGCTAAGATCAACATCGTTACCGCTACCATTAAAGTTAGCTAAATGAACCGAGTTAAAATCACTAACCTGGGTTACTGTAAATTCATTATTTGAACCAATGACACCCATGTATGCTTCATTAGTGTTACCAACTTGCATTGCTGTAAGCTCATTGTTATCGCCCATTAGCTCAGTAGTCGCAAGGTTTTCATCACCAATTTGATTAACTGTTACTTCATTGAATGAACCGTCAAAAAGACCAGACTCAATAGCATTATTCGAACCTTCTTGGTCTAGTTTTATTTCATTATCATTACCAGTAACGGCTGCAAAAGTAATGGTATTGTTATCACCGCTGCTTTGTTCAATAGCTATTTCGTTGTCATCACCAGCAATATCAGTAAATGTAATGATGTTACGTGAACCATCTTGGCTAATGTCAATCTCATTTTCGTTACCGCGTAATGAGCCTATTTTAAATTCATTCCAGGTGTCTGTTTGTTCAATTTCAATAATGTTTTCATCGCCTGATAAGCTAAGTACTTCAAATTCTTGCCACATACCAGACTGAGATGAAATAATTTCGTTACCATTACCTCTCATGTCCATGTTGTAAAACCAGTGACCGCCATTTCCTTGTTCAACGTCAATATTATTATCGCTACCAGTGATAATATTGATTGCTTCATTGTTTTGAAATAACCCTTGGCCGAATTGAGAAACATAAACGCCGTTGTTATCACCCGTTATGCGTGTGATGAACCCATTAGCAACACCATCTTGTGCATAAGTTTGTTGGTTGTTATCACCTGTTGTTTCAACTTCGGCGTAATTACCATTTTGTAATTGAGCTATTTTAACATCGTTGTTGTTACCGATTTCAGTAGCTAGTGCAGTATTGCCATCGCCATCTTGAGAGACTAATGCCGTGTTGTCAGAAAATGATTGCTTAACTGTTACAGCATTCTCAATGCTACTTACAGATACTTTAGCTGCAAGCTCAGAAGTTGAACCTGCTTTTGTTTCTGTGTTTGCGTTTGCTGTAAAGCTGGCGCCCATTGCAATTGCAATTGCACAGCTTAAAAGTGATTTATTCAATTTCATTATTATTCTCCTTGAAAGATAAAATAAAATACCTTGATTATTTATTAAGTTTTAAAAAGGTATTTTCGTTGCAGCATGCCGTGCTGCAATAATGTGTGATTAGCTTTTTATTCTTAAACGTAAAATGCTGTTTTAAATATGAACTAGGGTTTGGTCATTAGTACTTGGTAAGGTGGTTTGCCATTCACTAATTCATAACTGCTCAGTCACTGTATTCTTCAATGAGTTCATTTTGAATCATCTTTTTTAATGGTAATTTAAATCTATAAATTTCAATTGCTTACTCTTTTAATTTGTATTTTCTATCTATTTACATCAAAAACCAGTAAAAAATAATGAGTTAATGCCATGTTAAAAATAAGTTATTTAATTCATTAAAATGGCTGCTATTAATGTTTTTTTTACTGTATTTCTAGTTAAAAATAATGGTTTTGTTCCTGATTTTGCTTTTTTTGCTTGAGTTAGTGACTGATTACCCGTTTTCTTAACGCTTGCCACGTGATTACTTAAATTCATAAACGTAAATATTTCGCTTAGTAAAGCTAAGTTAACTTAATTACGGATAGAACAATGAAAACAAAATTATCTATTATTACACTTGCACTTTTACCTTGTTTAGCTGCGGCTAAATTGCCTGATGTTAACAGTACAACTCAAAAAATAACCGCGAGCAGTGACTCGATTATTGTTAAATATAAAAAGAATGCTTCGCCAGAAATGCGTAAGCAAGCTCGTTCGTTAGTAAAAGCCAAAATATCTGATCTAAATAACGATGAAATTGATGATAACTTCACCTCGTTATTTTCTGGCCGCCTCGCAAAATTTAAAATATCAGGAATGAGCGCTAAAGAAGCAATTGAGCGCTTAAAATCGCATCAAGCTATTGAGTATGTTGAGCCTGATTACCGAGTGAGCATAGCAAGCGCAACTAATGACCCTCGTTTTGATGATTTATGGGGCTTAAACAACGAAGGCCAAACTGGTGGCACGGCTGATGCCGATATTGATGCACCAGAAGCATGGTCAATCTCTACAGGTAGTCGTGATGTTGTAGTAGGTGTTATTGATACGGGTGTTGATTATAGCCACCCTGATTTAGCTGCGAACGCGTGGGTAAACAGTGGTGAAATTGCCGGTGATGGTATCGATAATGACGGAAACGGTTACATTGATGACGTTCACGGTATTAATGCAATTACTGATGTTGGTGACCCGATGGATGACGAAGGCCATGGTACACACGTATCGGGTACAATCGGTGCCAGTGGTAACAATGGTGTCGGTGTTGTTGGTGTAAACCATGATGTTTCTATTGTTGGTTGTAAGTTTTTAGCCGCAGATGGCACAGGTTCTACCTCTGGTGCTATTAAGTGTATCGATTACATGGTTGGCCTTAAAAATGCGGGTGTTAATCTGCGTGTGTTAAATAATAGCTGGGGCGGCGGTGGTTTTAGCCAAGCGTTAGCTGATGCGATTACGGCTAGTGAGCAAGCTGATATTTTATTTGTTGCTGCTGCGGGTAACGATGCGGTTGATAACGATCAAAATCCACACTACCCATCTAATTATGAAAACGACAACGTATTATCGATAGCAAGTACTGATAGCAGAGATAATATGTCTAGCTTTTCTCAATGGGGCCTAACAAGTGTTGATATGGGCGCACCTGGCTCAGGTATTTTGTCGACCGTTCCTGGTAATAGCTATGCTACTTATTCAGGTACATCTATGGCAACACCACATGTAGCTGGTGCTGCTGCACTTGTACTTTCAGTTAATCCTGATTTAACAACACTAGAGCTTAAAGAATTACTTATGTCTAGTGGTGATGCTAATGCGGCATTAAATGGTAAAACGGTTGCAGGTACTCGTCTAAATGTTAACCAAGCGCTAATTGATGCTGATCCAACTCCAGGCTTTAAATTATCTGTATCGCCGGTTTCTCAGCAAGCGACTGTAGGTGATACGGTTACTTATACCTTTACGATTGGCTCAATTGCACAATGGGAAGGTGACGTTTCACTGGCTTTAGCTTCAGATCTTACCGATGCATCACTAAGCGCAACTACCGCTCGTCCGGGCGATGAAGTTGTTTTAACAGTTGCAACTAACAGCGATACTCAGTGGGGAAATTACGACTTTACTGTTACCGCAACATCAGACGAGCAAGTTAAAGAACAAACTGTTAGCTTAATGCTTCAACCTGCTGGTTTAAATGACTTTACTTACAGCAGTGATGAAAACATCGCTATTCCAGATAATTCTCCAGAGGGCGCAAGCTCGGTTATTACGGTTGCTGATGATTTAACTATTTTTGGCACCACTGCTGATGTAGATATTACGCATACTTGGTCTGGTGACTTAGTACTTACGCTTATTTCAGCGCAAGGTACAGAAGTAACTTTACAAAGCAATGAAGGTGGCAGTGCAGACGATATTGTTAAGTCATTTACATCAAGCGTATTTAATTCTGAAGTGGCAACCGGAGATTGGACACTTCATGTTGAAGATACAGCTGGTGCAGATACGGGTAATATCAATGGTTGGTCACTTACATTTAGCGCTATTGGTGAGGTAAGCCCACAACCACCACAAGCTGGCTTTAGTGTTTCAGCACAAGGTTTAACTGCTACATTTGTAGATACAAGTCGTGATGTAAATGATGACATTTCACAGTGGAGCTGGAACTTTGGTGATGGTTCAACATCAACAAACCCAAATCCTACACATGTTTACGCTCAGTCAGGAAGTTATGAGGTTGAATTAACCGTAACGGATAGTGAAAATAACTCAGATACATTCACTCAAACAGTGGTTGTTAGTGATGTTGAAATTGAATTGAGCTTAAAACGCGCTAACAAGTCACGTCTTGATACTATGCGTGTTGAGTTAAACTGGGCAGAAGTAGGGGCTGAGTCACTTAGCCTATACCGAAATGGCGAACTAGTAGATACCGTATCAGATAATGGCCGTTACCGTGATTATGTGCGTAACGCAACATTACCGGCATACGACTATCAGTTATGCGTATCTGAAAACGTATGTTCGAATATTATTACGGTTTCATTTTCTGAATAAAACGTTTACCCCTTAGACATTCAAAGCCCAGCAATGCTGGGCTTTTTTATGGAATATCCCTTCTTAATTTTATAGTAATAAATAATTA